>SCUG01000656.1 GCA_004297645.1 Saprospiraceae bacterium
AAATGCAATAATTTGGCAGGACGAAAACCTACAGATGAATACAAAAGTCAGAAGTTTCGGGTTCATCAGCCATACCCTCGCCAGATGGAGGCTGTTGCTTATGCTGGGCTGCTGGCTTTTCAGCAAAACCTTGCCTGCACAGCCGGTGCCCGCCGCTGCTGCGCTCACTGCCGAGCAGGGGCTGAACTTCCGCAATGTAGCGGCCATCGGGCAGGACGGGCAGGGCTTGATGTGGTTCGGCACGCAGTTGGGGCTGAACCGTTACGATGGATACCGCTTCACTCAATTCTCCGGCAATGCACAGGCCGGGCACTTTTTCCCTGGCGATGAAATTCTCGACAATAGCCTTGTTTTCGTCAGCGACACCATCTTTTGGGTGGTAGCCGATGGCCTTCTTTACGCCGTAAATACTGCTGATTTTTCGGTGGAGCACCTTTCGGCTGAAGCGGGCATCAACGGCCAAATCTGGCAACTGAGGCGCGCCGCAAACGGTACCATCTGGCTGGTTTGGGATACCGGCGAGGAGCAGCATCTCTGCTATACGGCAAACGGTTCTCATTTTGTGGAGGTGGCGGCTGTGCCCCGCCTGCGGCGGGAATTTACCAGCCTGGCCATAGATACCTCCGGCAACGCATGGTGGAGCACCAGCACCCGCGGAGTACAGCATTACACACCAGATGGCCGGTTGTTGAGCGAGGTTAAATTAGACAGTTTCGTTTGGTATGGCACCACCATGTTTTTTACCCCCTTGATGGTGGATAGCCGCAACCGCCTTTTTGTACTGCCCAAAAGTACTCGCCAGATATGGCAATATTTCCCCGAAGAAAAACGCACGCAGGTCATTGCCCGCGATATGCCCGGCCTGGCTTATTACGCATTGGAAGACCGGCAGGGCAATCTTTGGTTTGCCACAAAAACAGGGCTGATGCGGTGGGATACGGAAGGCCGGTGGGCGGATTATTCGGCTGTTTTGCATAAGGCTTTGCAATTTTCCGATATCCACGACCTGTTCGAAGACCGCACCCATCTTCTTTGGGTGGCCACCGACAACGGCTTGGTGAAGATGCCCATTCAGCCCCACCTGTTTCAAAATTATCTGATGCAGCCAGGGGTCGCCTGGGGCAACGCTACCCGTGGTATGTTTGAGGATACCTCCGGCCGGATGTACGTCTTTTGCGAGGGCGGCGAGTGGGGCCTTCATCGCATAGACCCCAAAAGCGGGGTTTCCTCTTTGCTCCATCTTGGTGGCAATGAAAAACTGGGCAGTTTACTGCTCGACCAGGCCAAACACTTCGTCTATGACCCGGCAGAAAATGCGGCCTGGACGCTGACTGACAGGCTCATTAAAATTGACCTGTCCGAGTTGCAATGTACTACGATGAAAGGCATTCCGGTATTGGACGGCAAATTCAGCCCCAACCCCTTCATCCTGTTGAAAAATGGCGATTTTCTGCTCGGAAGCACC
>SCUG01000657.1 GCA_004297645.1 Saprospiraceae bacterium
CCGAAATCCCAGAAATAGGTGGCGCCTCCTCCTGCGATAGCGGCTTCAAACCTGCCGTTTTCATTTTCACACAGTTGCCCCGGTTCGTCTATGATTTGCGTCAGCGGATTTGGCGTGACGGTTTTTGCCACGATGTTCGTTTCGCCGGGATAATTTGGGCAACCTTCACGGCGCGAGCATCGGATAAAAAAGGTGGACAAGTTTATCGGGGCGGGGTCGTAATCCGGGGCGTTCGAGTTGGGAATCATGCTCCAATTGGGGTCGCCGGGGCCATTGTACACAGGCACATTGCTCTGCAACCAAAGGTATTCGAGGGTGCCAAAGCCACCCGTTGGCGAGGTGATATTCACTATGACGGCAGGGTCGGCACCGAAGCCGCAAAGGTCTTCGTTGTAGCCCACCAACCCGCCATCCGTGACGTTGTCGCATTCTTTGTAGAGGCCGCCGTCAATAGTTAATTTGTCGAGGGTAAAAGGCAATACCTGAAAAGCCGCGGTTTGGCCGGTATGGGGGTTCATGTCACTGTCAGTGGCATCATTGGAGCCTTGGTACTGTGGCGACAACACGTAGCCGTTTGGCAAACTCGTGAGAGGAATTTCCACGACATAAGCGCCGGGCGCCACATTCTGGAAGAGGTAGTGTCCAAGCAAATCTGTGACTTTGGTGGCGGCTATGGAATTACCAGGCACCGTTTTTAGCCGCACAGTAATGCCCTGCAACCCGAACTCGTTCACATCCTGAATGCCGTTCTTGTTTTGGTCGAGCCAGATAAAATCTCCGATGTTCACCTTGTCGTCTAAAACTACGATGCCGCAGTCCCATTTTTGGTCATAAAATTCACTGGCAAGGGCAAAAGTTGCAGTTTGGCCAGAGGCCGGGTCCACGTCGCTGTCAATGGCATCGTCAGCATGGTCTTTTAGTGTAAAAACGGAACTGGCAGGCAAGGTGAACGTGAGGTAGTAAAAACCTTCGGACAATCCATCGAAGGCATAGCCTCCGTTTGCGTCAGTAGTTGTCGTTAGGTTGACTGCCGAGCCACTGCTGGTGCTGCCATTCAACTTCACCTCAATGTTGGGCAGACCGGGTTCCCCCACATCCTGCACGCCATCCTGGTCTTGGTCATTCCAAACGAAATCGCCGGTTTTAGAAGGGTTTGTCAAGGTAATATGCGACGTGCAGATGCAACTGTTTACATCAGAAACGGTGACCGAATGGAGGCCTGCATAGAGATTATAAACAGTATCTGCCGCCGTGGCGTCGTTCCATAAATAGGCGTATTGCCCGGTACCGCCGCTGGCGGTAACTGTAGCGATGCCGTCATTTCCACCATAGTGGCTTACGGGCGCCACCAATTGGGTTTGGCAGTTTAGCAATGGCGGTGAACTGACCACCAATGAATCCACGAGTATGCAGCCATTGGCATCGGTCAGCGTGACCGAATAACTTCCGGCGGAGAGGCCCGAAATGGAACTCCCGGTGCTGCCGTTGCTCCAAGTAAAATTATAGGGCAACGCACCACCTGCCGCAGTGGCAATTGCTTTGCCATCGGCTCCATCAAAACAATGGGCATCGTGAGCCGTGACTGAAAGGGACAAATCTGAGGTAAAAATTATTTCAAAAGAAGTCGAAACCGAACAACCATGTGCGTCCGTGACAGTGAGGCCGTAGCTGCCGGTGATAAGTCCGCTTATCTGCGAGTTGATATCGCCAGTGCTCCAGGAATAATGGTATGGCATTGTGCCACCTGTGGCCAAAGCGGATGCACTTCCGTTGGCACCATCCGCGCAAATGACATCTTGCTTTTCAATGGCCAAGGTTAGTACTGGTGGCTCGTTAATCTGTGCAGTAGCAAAGCCGGTGCAGCTATTGGCATCGGTAACTGTCACGGTGTATGTACCGTGATTGAGCATGCTGACCACCTGCCCGGTGGATTGAGCAAAATCATTCCATTGGTAGGTAAATGGCGCGATGCCACCCTGCACATTGGCCGTAAGGCCAGCATCTGCATTTCCCGTACAAGAAATTGGCACAAGCGCTAAATCAATGACTATGGCTGACGGGGCACCGATTTCTACACTTGCGGAGATTGAACAGCCGTTGGCATCGG
>SCUG01000658.1 GCA_004297645.1 Saprospiraceae bacterium
GGATAAAATCATCGCAGAAACAGAGTCTCCAGCGGCCGAACGAGAAACATGGGTACTCCCGGATATACCCACACCCCGCGATCGCGATGAGATGACGACCCCAGCGATGCTGAGAAGTGAAATAAACACACCTCCTCCAGCTACCCCCATCGTTAAGATGACCGAAAAAAGGGATGAAAAAACAGGGCAAGAGAGGGACACTTTTATCGACATCTCGGAAAAAGTATTGAATAAGGCTGCTGGTTTCACGGAAGAACTAGGGGGCAAGGTGCTCGAAAAAGGCGAAAAAATGGGCGAAACCGCGATAGAATTAGGCGGAGCCATCCTCGAAGAATCGGGAGAGGCCATGGGAAAAGCCAGAGACTTCGCCGAAGACTTCGGCTCCAAAATTATCAAGGCCAAAGGCGCCCTGATGCAAAAAGCCAATGAGGAGGCCACAAAATCGGGCAAATTGAGCAACAGTCTCATCGACAAAATGAAAAAGCTCAACCAGAAGCTTGAAGATAAAATCAGCGGCGACAATGAGGAGTTTGCCGATAAGCCCCTCAATATGGGAGACAGCGAACTCAACAAACACGAAAACTTTTGGGATAAGGCGAAACTATTCGCCGAAGGCGACCACCACATGAAGGGCAAACAGCCCAAGCCCGGTGAAATGACCATTGGCGAGAACCCCGATTATAAAGCACCCGGAAAAGGCAAGGTCAAAGGTTTTGAGGATGGCGACGGCGACGGCGATGAACTCATTGACGATGCTATCATCGACGATGGCAAGTAGCGACCCAGCCTTCCATCCCAGATAGTGATTCTATTTTTTAAAAATAAAGTAAACGGCCAAAACCAGGCAAATGAATCCCAAGACGTGGTTCATCCGGAAGTGCTCATGTTTGAAAACAATGAGCGAAAAAGCAGTAAAAACAACGAGCGTGACTACTTCCTGAATGACTTTCAACTCGACCAAAGAAAATGGCCCACCGTTTTCTTTGTAGCCAATTCGGTTGGCCGGCACCATCAGGCAATACTCAAAAAAAGCAATGGCCCAACTGAGCACAATGATGGACATCAGTCCCAGATTCTCGCTCCATTTCATTTCTTTGAATTTCAAATGACCATACCACGCGATGGTCATAAACGTATTGGAGCACAACAAAAGCAGGATAGTATAAACCCCTTTCATAGTTTATCATTTAGCAGTCCTTAATTTGCCATAATTAGGCTGAAACGGCAAGCCGTAAAAAGCTGCAAAGTTATTCGTTTTCGAAGCTTGCGCAGAAATTCAATATCTTCGCGGCGCTATTTTTGAAACAAACGTCTTTGAATCCTTCCATCCCGACAGGCTATAATCACGCTGTTGGGATTTTCTATTGGAAAACTACCTTTATGGACCAATTCCGACCTTTTAATCATCCATACCCCATTTCTTCAAAGTATTCCAAAAAGGTAGCCTATTTCAGCATGGAATATGGCATCGACCAGGCCCTGAAAATTTACTCTGGCGGCCTTGGCTACCTCGCCGGCTCGCACATGCGCAGCGCCTACGCACTCCGGCAAAATCTCATCGGCATCGGCATCCTCTGGAAATACGGCTATTACGACCAAACGCGTAAAAGCAATGGCGAAATGGACGTGCTGTTCAGGGAGCACCACTACGATTTTCTCGTGGATACAGGCATCGAGTTCGAACTGCCCGTCAACAACCACTCAGTAAAGGTGAAGGTCTGGTACCTGCCGCCCGAAACATTTGGCACAGCTCCGTTATTCCTGCTTTCCACCCAGCATCCTGAAAACGACTATCTGGCCCAAACCATCTGCCACAGTTTGTACTCCAATAACCTCGAAACTAAAATTGCACAGTACCTCCTGCTCGGAGCAGCTGGTGCCAAGTTATTGGACATGCTTGGCTACGAACCCGATGTGTTCCACCTGAACGAGGCACATGCCCTGCCGGCCGTTTTTCACCTTTATGAAAAAATGGGCGGTGTACTGGACGAAGTCCGCAACCGCGTGGTGTTTACCACGCATACCCCAGTGGAGGCGGGCAATGAAAAGCACGACATCTACCTGCTCGACAAAATGAGCTATTTCGGTCAGGTGTCATTAGATGAAGTTCGCCGCATCACCCGCACCGAAGGCGAAGTGTTCAACCTGACGCTGGCGGCACTGCGGCTCGCCAGGCATGCCAACGGCGTCTCGAAAATACACGGCGAGGTAGCCCGCACTATGTGGAACGCACACGGCGGCATTTGCCCCATCACGCATATCACCAATGCCCAGAACCACGCCTATTGGCACGATGCACTGTTGGACAAAGCGCTGCACGACTGCGACGATGCCGCTCTAACCGACCGGAAAATGGTGCTAAAGAAAAAGCTTTTTCAAATCGTAGCAGACCAAACGGGCAAGATATTCGACCTCAATGTACTCACGCTCGTGTGGGCGAGGCGATATGCCGGTTATAAACGCGCAGACCTAATTACGCGGGACATGGAGCGCTTCGAAAGGCTGCTCGCCAATGAGAAATACCCCATCCAAATTATCTGGGGCGGGAAGCCCTATCCTATGGATGACAACGCCATCGGCACTTTCAACAAATTGATTTTTCTATCAAAAAAATACCGGAACGTCGCCGTTCTCACGGGCTACGAACTGGCATTGTCCAAAGCGCTGAAACAGGGCAGCGACGTTTGGCTCAACAATCCTCGAATTCCGAGGGAGGCTTCCGGCACCAGCGGGATGACCGCAGCAATGAATGCCTCCGTTAACCTCTCCACCATTGATGGCTGGATTCCAGAGTTCGCCAGCCACGGCCACAATGCTTTCGTAGTGCCGGAAACGAACCCCTCGCAACCCGAAGATTTTAGCGATGAATTCGACAGGATGAACCTTTTGAACGTGTTGGAAAATGAAATTTTGCCCACCTATTATGACGAGCCTGAGCGATGGCTCGCTATCATGAAAAATAGCATGTCTGAGATTGCTCCCTTCTTCGATTCAGATAGAATGGCGGATGAGTATTACCGGAAATTATACGGCGTGACGGTAAAGAACCTTGAACTGGAGGGGGCATGACCTGGATGCTCAATACTTGATGCGGGCAAACAGACGCGGTGGACAGCAAATACCGGGCAGCAGGTTTTATTCTTCCTCATCGGCAGCGGCAGTGAGGAACCCGCGCTCATTGAGGAAGTGAAACCAGCGAATGAGCTTTTTGATATCACTGACATGGACTTGGTCGCGGTCGTAGTTGGGGAGTATTTTTGAAAAATACATCCGCAAATCTTCGGGTTTCGAGTTGGGGGGCACGGGTGGCGTTTCTTCCAGATTGTCCAACATAGACTGGAGCACGGCCTTCAATTCGACGGCGTCACTGTCATCGGTATAGATGGAGATGCTTTCCAGGGGAGAAAACTGGTGTTTGCGAATAGAGGCGAAGTGCACTTTGCCGCTGTCTAAGTCTTCCACCATCATGCCGTTGTTGCGGGAAGCGGCGATGCGCTGAATGCCGGGGATGCCGGTCACTACGACGAGGTCTTTAATATTCATGCGAGAAGAATGAGTGAATGTGGTTAGTGGTGAAATAAAAGCGGAAAAATTTATCGGCTTTCCCGTCAGGATTTCATTCATCAAAAGTCTGGCAAAGGTATAAAAAAAGAAATCCCAGCTTTATGTTAAACCTGTTTTTCAAGTCGATGCACATCATAGGTTTTGCAGCCTGGTTCGCCGGGTTGTTCTATCTCGTCCGCATGCTTGTTTATCATGTGGAAGTCTTGGAAAAGGAACAACCTGAACGCGACCTGCTTTCCTGCCAACTCCACCTGATGGAATGAAGGGTTAAACGCATCATCTGAAAAACGGGCTGAACGTCTGATATGCCATATTGGGAATAGTGGGTTTTATTGGCTTTCTCTATCTCGGCGCAAAACTCTACAAGCATGCCCGTATGAAAAACGCAGGAAAGGCATGATATTTACGACCTCGTTACACGAAGACTTTTTTGGGGTGAAAAATTCTATCCAATGAGCAGATTTTTAAGAATAGCAGCATTACTCGCTTTGCCGGCACTCGCCCTGGGGCAGGAGACGAATACCCCTACCCCCCAGCCTCACATTTCCTATTTTACGGAAACCTCCCGCCCAGCATCGGAAATCAAGAGCACTTTTCCGTACAACATTGACTTGGTCACCGCTGATGAGGACACGCTCAATTCCGCCAAAGTGTTTGTGCAAAACGGCAAACCCACCGTGCTGATGTTTTGGCTGACCACCTGCGTACCCTGCCGGTATGAGTTGGCGGCTATCGCCAAAAAGTACGAAGCTTGGCAGCAGGAGACCCCTTTTAATCTCTATGCTATTTCCGTGGATTTCCCTAAAAACTACGGCAACTTCGTGAAAAGAGTGAACGACAGCGCCTGGCCATTCCCCGCCTATCACGACACCAACCGGGAGTTTCGCCTCGTTATGCCAGGAGCGTTGAATGGCCTGCCTCAAACTTTCGTGCTGGATAAAAACGGCGGCATCGTCCATCACACGCGCAAATACTCATTCGGCAAAGAAGACGAACTTTTCGAGTTTGTGAAAACGCTTAAATGACGTGGCGCCTCCTCCTCATAATTTTTTCTGCAAAAACCGGT
>SCUG01000659.1 GCA_004297645.1 Saprospiraceae bacterium
TCGCTTTTTCCGTTTGTTGTTTTTGTAATCGAGGAAGATGAATTCGCCCAGCCCTTGCAGGCTGCTGTAAAAAGCTTTGCCGTTGTTGGCCTGTGTGAATTGGTCCACAAACTTTACGAGGTAAGGGTCTCTGGCAATCATAAAGGTCGTGATGGGGATGCTCATTTTCCGGCATTTCACACCGAGGCTCATGGTACGGTTAATGATTTTCCGGTCGAGGCCGAAGCTGTTTTTATAATAGTTTTTGCCCTTTTTGATGCAGGTGGGCTTGCCGTCGGTAATCATGAAAATTTGTTTGTTGGGGTTGCGCCTTTTTTTCAGCATATCGAGCGCCAGTTCGAGTCCGGCCACGGTGTTGGTGTGGTAGGGGCCTACCTGGAGGTATGGCAGGTCTTTAATACTGATGCGCCAAGCATCGTTGCCAAAGACGAGGATGTCAAGTGTATCTTTTGGGTAACGGGTAGTGATGAGTTCCGACAGAGCCAGGGCCACCTTTTTGGCGGGGGTGATGCGGTCTTCGCCATACAAAATCATGGAGTGCGAAATGTCAATCATCAGCACGGTACTGGTCTGGCTCTGGTACAGTGTTTCCTGCACTTCGAGGTCGTCTGGCGTGAGCCGGAAGTCATCAATGCCGTGATTGATGTAGGCATTTTTAAGACTCTCCGAGATGGCGATGCTCGCCGGTTCGTCGCCAAATTCATAGGGCCGGAGTTCAGAAGTGCGCTCGTCGCCCTGGCCTTCCTTTTTGGTGGTGTGATTGCCGCTTTTCGTTTTTTTCAGTTGCCCGAAAACTTCGGCCAAAGCCCGGCGCCGCAGGGCGATTTCCATTTTCGAGGTAGGGATATAGCCCGGCAGCCCCAGTGTCTCCTCATCCTGAATGTATCCCTGGTCAATAAGCTCCTGGATAAAATCGGCCATGCCGTACTCCCCGGTTGTCAGGCCATGCTGGCGGTCCAATTCAGTCAGCCACGACAGGGCTTCCCTCACGTCACCGGAGGTGTAGAGCAGCAGTTCCTGAAAAAGCTTCAGCAACTTGTCGAAGATGGATTCCTCCTCTCCGGGGATGAACTCTGAAAATCGCCAGCCAAGCATAGATGTGATTAGGTTTAGGAGGTTCAGGAGGTTTAGTAACGATTAAAAAATAACTTCTCACTTTCGAGCGGGCGGGTTTTGAAACCCGCCGGATTAGAAAGTTATAGAATGGCGGGTTTCAAAACCCACCCGCTCAAGACCAACCTTGAGAAGTTATTTTTCAACGTTACTTAGTGCTAAACCTCCTAAACTTTAGTTTTTCCCGGCTCGTGCCCAAGACCGGTACCAACAAATGTACGGTGGTAAATGTTTGGGCGGAAGCCCTTTCCCTCATTTCATGACGCCCCAGGCTTTAACTGGCTTTTCCAAGGGTAGTTTGCCAACTTGTTTTGATAAACGTAAATGAAGGTGGTACTCTCTGTTATACTAAAGGCCGGGGAAAGCTATTGGTGTGAAATCCTAATGGTATTTACCCAAAACACAAGTCAATACTTAGAGCCAAAAAAAAGGCTGCCTCGAAAGAGACAGCCTTTAGTTCATAACCCAGGAGTTGTTGTAAAAGCTCGTAAATGAGCTGCCAAGATGGTGGGTGCGCTCGTTTTATTTTTCAGGATTTATGCACACCCACTCGCATTAGCCCACATTATGGCAGTTGTTCAAGAAGGACGTAGTTGGCCAGGTTACTCGCATTGGCCGGGTAGTTCAACACCACGTTGAACAGTACCAAAGCCCGGTCGTTTCCTGGCCCCTGATAAATCGCTCGTCCATCCAAATTTATGTCAGCGCCGAGGTATCCCGAACTGATGTAGTTAGCAATGAATCCGGTGTTACCCTGGTCGGTTACGACCGTTGAAAACAGCGTCAGTACGTCGTTGCCAGGGCCTTGGTATATGCTTCGTCCGTCGGCGTTGAGGTCCCCCGCCCACATGGCCATCTTACCGTTGAGGTCAATTTGGGCGTAGGTGCCATTGTTGAGGAAGGCATCGTCCGTGAAGTCCACCGATTGAACGATGGGGCTTAGGTCGAGAGCTTCTGCCGTCATCACACCGAGGTGGTTCCTGTGGCGCACGACTACATAGAAGGAGCCTGCATTTGCCGTTGGGAAACTGAGCGTTGATAACCCATCCACGTCCACGACATCGCCATCGCGTTGCACCAGGGCGGATCGGGTGTAATAGATGCTGTCGAGGTTGAGAGACCCTCTTAACTCGACAAATACCCAATCCACGATGGCGTTAGCGCCCGTCACACCGAGTATGCCGGCGCTGTCGGCGATGACTTCACCACCACCACCACCATAGTGTTTGAACTTGGGTGACATAGCGGTATAGGGTTCATTCAGCGGAATCAGGCCTTTGGTGCGCAAGTCGTCGCGCATCAGGGTGTCTGTTGGGCTGTTGCCGATGTGTGCCCCTTGCAGGTTGACCTTTATGGCCAGGTGGATGCCGATACAGGTAGGGCCGAGTACCGGATCGCACGGGTCGAGCGGGTCACCATCGAAGACGCCATCTCCGTCGGTTTCTTCACCGTTGTTGATGTTATCTCCGTCGGGGTCTTCCTGGTTATCCAGGATGCCGTCGGCGTCGCTATCGGTGCTACAATTGCTGTAAGCCAGCGTATCGCCATTTGAGTCTAAGTAGTACCACCCATCTATGATGTTGTGGGCAGTCATCCAGTCTTCCCAGTAATCAGTCACCTGGTCGTTGTCATCATCGGCATCGACGTTGTTGATGGTGCCGTCGAGGTCGAAGTCGCAGGTACCAGTGGTACAGGCGTCGAGCACCGTGAGGATGACCTCATTGGTGGTATCGGCGCAGGTACCCGTGGAGATAACGAGGCGGTACATGTAGCCGTCGAGGCCTTCAACCAAGCTGAGAGCAAGGTCTTCGGTCTTGGTACCCTGATAGATGCCGGTGTTGGTCAGGGGCGCCCAGTTGGTGCCTGCATCGGAACTGACCTGCCATTGGAAGGCCATGACTCCGGAGCCAGGATTGGTCACGGTGCTCGTAAACAAGTGGCCGATATTGGAACAAACCGTGGCATCTGCGGGCTGTATGGAAATTGTTATCGGGCCTTCGACAATCAAGGTAGCATTCACAGAGGCAATCCACTCACAATTGGGCGTCTTGACACGGCAGCGGAATTTGTTGTTGCCCAAACCGGCGATATTACTTAAGGTCAGCGTATTGGTGGTTACGCCGCTGTATGGTGACACGTTCGTCAGGTTCGTCCACGTGGCGCCACCGTTGGTGCTGCGTTGCCATTGGTATTGAACCGTCCCGGCACCCGGGTTTGCCACGGTTACTGTAAAGTTGGCACCGCCGGCAGAACAGGCAGTGTAATCAACCGGGTCAAGCGTGAACTCAAGCGGACCTTCCACTTCCAAAGTAGCTTCCTGTGAAGTCAGTGTGTCGCAAGTACCCGTCCAACCGCGTACGCGGTACATGGTGCCCCCCAACCCGGATACAGGGCTGATGGATAAAGTATCGCTACTCACACCATTTATGACGTTGCCGTTCACTGTGGCGTTGGAAAGGTCAGCCCAGGTGAGGCCACCGTCGGTACTTTGCTGCCATTGGTAATTTATAACTCCCTGCCCGCCGTTGTTGAATTTTGCAAAGAACACAGCTTCTTTATCAGAACAGGTAATCCAGTCGGCAGGATAAAGGAGGGGATTGACAAGAGTCAGTGGCCCTTCCACCGTTAGTTTGGCCGGGTTGGAATACACCGGGTTACATTCTGTGGTCCGCGCTGCCAACCGGTAGCGCCGGTTGTTCAGGCCCGCCACATTGGTGATGGTCAGGGTGTTTGTAGTAGCTCCTGCATAACCGGGGGCACCGCCATTGCTGACATCCACCCAGTTAAGGCCATCGGAGGAACTCTGCCACTGGTAGGTGATGGTGCCACTGTTGCCCACGGCCACACCTGCCGCACCTATGAAGGTGACGGCTTCCGCCGAACACTGCGTGACATCGTCGGGTTGGTCGGTGAAGGAAACCGGCCCTTCTACGACAAGTAATGCAGAGTCTGAGACAACGGATGAGCAGTTTGCTGTTTGAATGAGCACCCTGAATTTGGCGCCATTGAATCCTGCTACTACTACACTCAGGTTCGAGGAGGAAGTACCATTATAGACGCTATTGTTGGTGATATTCGTCCAGGTACCAAGACCAGAAGGCTGGATTTGCCATTGATAGGTAATCTGGCCAGAACCTGTATTGTTTGCATCAACATTGAAGTTGGCAGTTCCACCGGAACATACGGTATCGGAAACGGGTTGCCCCAAAACATCTATGCTGATGGGGCCTTCCACGGTCACGACGGCGTAGTTGGTGTAGTCGTTCACGCAATTATCGGTGTAGTACCGCAAGCGGAACCGGCAGCTATCCAAGCCTGCCACATCGGTCACCACGAGGGCGGAAGTAGTGGCACCGGAATAGCCATTAGCACCGCCGTTGGTTACATCTCCCCAGGTAGTTCCGCCATCGCAACTGCGCTCCCACTGATACAGGAGCGTGCCCAAGCCAGCGTTGGAAATAGTGGCCTGGAAGGTGACATCCGACCCCGAACATTCGGTGATGTTGTCGGGTTCGTCAATAACCGTAACAGGACCTTCGATGAGCAATTGTGCCACTTGTGAAGTCAGCGTATCGCAATGGGCCGTCCAAACAAGTACGCGATAATCGTTGAAATCCATGCCTGTGGTATTGGCGATACTCATGGTGTCCGTTTGAACACCGTTGTAAATGGAGCCGTCGGAGAGATTAGCCCAGGTGGTTCCTCCATCGGTACTTTCCTGCCATTGGTAATTCGTAGTGGCATTGTCGGTGGAGCCATTGGTGGTGCCAAGCATAAAGAGCACAGGTGAGCCGGAACATTGGGTAACTGTATCTGGCTGATTCACGATGGCAATAGGGCCTTCCACACTCAGGCAGGCTTTGTTGGAGAATACTTCAAGACAAGAGCCGGTCACCGTTCGCAAGCGGTAGCAACGGCCATACAACCCGGCTACACTGCTGATGTTAAGGGTTTGAGTAGAAGTGCCCGTATAGACTCCGGCATCAGTCAGGTTGGTCCAGTTAGTGCCATCGGTAGTCACTTGCCACTGATGGGTCATGGTGCCTGCCCCTGAGTTGACGACGGTAGCTGAGAAAGAAGCAGCATCAGCCGAACAGGTCTCGACTGCTACCGGCTGCGCCGTCACGGCAACAGGCCCTTCCACCGTCAGCGTTGCTGCGGCAGTGTAGATGATATTACAAGTAGAAGTGCGGGCACTCAGCCGGTATTGGTAGTTGTAGAGGCCGGCTACATTCGAAATACTCAGGTTGGCTGTGCCGGTACCGTTGTAGATTGCATTATTCGTCAGGTTGCTCCAGTTTGTTCCACCGTCGGTGCTCACCTGCCAGCGGTAGATGGTACTCCCGGCGACCCCGGGGTTGGCAATAACCGAACTGAAGGTGATGGAATTGCCAGAACAGGTAGTCTGACTGACCGGGTTTGTGGTCACGGAAACCGGGCCTTCGATGCTAAGCCGGGCCTCGTCGGAGTTCACCGGGTCGCAACTCGAAGATATGGCCTGTGCCCTGAACCACCTGTTGTACATGGTGCCAACATTGCTGACGAACAAAGTGTCGCCCTGTGCGCTGACTGTAAATACGCCACTCGGTGGACTGATATCAACCCAGGTGGTACCAAGGTCGTCGGAGTATTGCCAATTGTAGGTAAAGGTACCTTGAGGTATGGATGCCGCCACCACGAACATCGTATCGTTGCCCGAACAAACCGTTATGTCGTCGGGCATGTCGGTGAATGTCACGTTGCCGTTCACATTCAGAGTGGCAGCATTGGAGAATACATTAGAACAGGTACCGGTGTTAATGTACACACGGTACGTGTAGCCATCTAAGCCAAGAACATTGGTGATGGCCAGCGTATCCGTTTGGACACCGTTGTAAGGTGCCAAATCGGCCAGGTCGGTCCAGCCGGAGCCGGAGTTCACCTGCCACTGAATATTCACCTCTCCGGCGCCGGTTCCACCGCCCGCATTGGTAAATGCCGTGGTGAAGAACACTTCGTTTCCCGCGCAGTTGGAGACGTCGGCAGGTTGGATAGTAAAGGTCAGAGGCCCTTCGATGTCGAGCATGGCCGAATTGGTGTAAATGGTATCGCACTGTCCGGTGAATACCTTCAACCGGTACAGGTTGCTATCGAGGGAGACTGTGGCGCCGGTAAGGGTCAGCGTATTGGTAGCCACGCCGCTGTACGGTGCGCCGTTGGCTAAGTCAGCCCAGCCGGCGCCGGTGTTCACCTGCCACAAGTACGTCAGGGTACCCGTTGCACCTGCGTTTGCGGCGGATGCCGGGAAAGTCGTACTTGAACCATCGCAAATCTTGCGGTTCGGCGGGTTGGAAGTCACCGTGATAGGGCCTTCCACCGAAAGGGTGGCTGCTGCCGAGAAGACGGTGTCGCATCGTTCGGTGTTGATTTTTACCCGGTATTGATAACCGTGCAATCCCGCCACATTGCTGATGTTGAGCGTCGCGGTTTGCGCGGTAGAGTAGGGCGTACCGTTGGTGATGTCGGCCCAACCAGAGCCGGAGTTCACCTGCCAGTTATAGAATATGGTGCCATCTCCGGCGTTGGCCGCCGTGGCGCTGAACGAGGTGCTGTTTGCCGAACACTCCGTCACATTGACCGGGTCTGCGGTGATGGAGATGGGGCCTTGCACGCTTATCGGTATGTTTCCCGCCAACGAGTCAGGATTTATTTCGCAGTTAAAGGAGTCTATGACGGTTTGCAGCGTATAAGTGAGGCTGGAGGTTGGTATCACCGCTATGGAGTCACCACTTCGGAAGTTGGTAACAGTGTCGCTTTGGGTGCCATCAGAGTAAATAACGGTATAAGGCACCCAGCCACCTTCGATGGTCACCACCAACCACGCTGTATCTACGGCATCGCCGGCACAGATGATATTGGCGTCGCCGAGATAATCAATTGTTGCAAATTCTACGTGTATAGGGTCGCAAGGGTCGCAGAGGTTGGAGGTATCAATGCCGGGATCCCAACCACCGTCGCCATTGGTGTCCTCTAAACCATTCAGGATTTCGTCACCGTCGCAGTCGTGACAGCTCCAGGCTGATAGGGCGTAGTTTCCTGAGTAATTATAAAAGGCAGTGGGAACTGTACCGTAATCAATCATCGTAAGGTCATTACCTGGATTACTCCCTGCTGAGTTTGGCAACTGGTCGAAGGGGTCCACGCCGTTTTGTATCAAATACAAAGAGTCGGGGCACGAGGCCGTTCGCCTGAACGTAAACAAGAGGGTTTCACCACCGTAAACCAGCGTCAAGGCCGGGGTATTTGTTGTGAAACCAAAAGAGATGTAATCCCTTCCCGGGTTTTCGGGCGGGGCATTTACGCGGGCGTTTTCAACCCATGAAGCGCCGTAGCTCAACAGGCTTGAATAGACGAATCCCGTTGGAGCTACGAGGGTGACCTGGCCGGAACCAACTAAGGTATTTTCCGAGACAGAGTCTAACACCGTGGTGTCAGGCCTTACGTAAACCCCCCAAAGAGAATCTGCCATTAGTTGCAATTTAAACTCGAGTTGAGCATTGACTGAGCTAAATCCCAATACCATGAAGGATACGAGGAGTATCAACTTAGGGTAAATGTTGGATCTGTACATAATTCCGTGTTTTAATTGTTTTGAGTATGTGGACTGATATTGTTAAGGGGGAAAAGAACATGCGAAAAGGGCATTCCTGGCTGCGTACCGTTGTAACACAGCCGGGAAGGCTGCCCAAAAAAACACTATAAACCCAAAAATCTTCAGAGTGTGATTTCCCCCAATCACCGGGGCAAATACCTCTGTATTTCTTGAAAGTTTTTCGTTGTCAATTTTTAGCGAAGGGGGAATAAGCGCTAAAGGCAAGTGGCTGCTGTCCAGCACTTGCGGAGGGTGTGAGTGAAATAATAAAGGGCCGTATAGCTTTTAGCTACGGCCTTTTGGGTTCCAGATTACCGAAAGTTGAAATGGAAAGAATTTGGAAATTTGCTGCGCGTGCAACAAGGAGGTTGTGAGTGATGCATGGAGACATGGTGCCATTTCCAAAAAGTTGTTCCAGTTTGTTGTTAATAAAAACAGATGCCAGAAACGGGTTCTGAATCCTGAATTCTAAGCGGGGGAAAAATTTTGTGATGGGAATCGAGGCCGGGGAGACTTATCGCATTTTGACAATAGTTGTGCCAAACTACCTTGGCATTTTGATTGGACATAAGATGTACGGGAATAGGGTGAAAGGGCGCAGCACCGTCTGAGGTTTTTCAATAGCCGTATTTATCCTTCCATCTTTTTTTGAGCCACTGCCTGATATTTTGTTCGGGCTGAGATTCTCCAGGCTCGAAGAATTTATTGCCTTCGATGTCTTTTGGCAAAAATTCCTGCGGAGAAAAGTGCTCCTCATAGTCGTGGGAATATTGGTAGCCCTTGCCGTAGCCGAGGTCTTTCATCAGGTTGGTGGGGGCGTTGCGGATGTGGAGGGGCACGGGCAAAGTCCCCTTTTCCTGCACTATTTTTTGCGCTTTTTCGATGGCTAAATAGGCGGCGTTGCTTTTCGGAGAAGTGGCGAGATAGATGACAGCCTCTGAAAGAATGATGCGCGCTTCCGGCAAACCCACGGTGTGGCAGGCAGTGAAGCAGGTGGTGGCCATCAGCAATGCATTGGGGTTGGCTAAGCCAATGTCTTCGGCGGCCAGGATGACCATGCGGCGGGCGATGAACCCGATGTCTTCGCCGCCCTCTATCATGCGGGCCAGCCAATACACGGCTGCGTTGGGGTCGCTGCCCCGCATGGATTTGATGAAGGCGCTGGCGATGTCGTAGTGCATCTCCCCGGTTTTATCGTAGATGGCTAAGTTTTGCTGAATGGCTTTGGTGACTAATTCGTCGGTGATGGTGAGTTGGCCAGTCGCTGGCTGGAGGCTGGAAACTAATTCCAGCACATTCAACAGCTTGCGGGCATCGCCGCCGGAAAACATGAGCAGGGCGTCGTATTCCGCCACTTCGATTTTTTTCTTGCGCAGGTACTCGTCATTTTGCAAGGCCCGCTCGATGAGGGTGATGAGTTCCGCTTTTTCCAAAGGTTTCAGCACATAGACCTGGCAACGCGATAGCAGCGCTGAAATGACCTCGAAACTGGGATTCTCCGTGGTGGCCCCGATAAGTGTGACGATGCCCTTCTCCACAGCGCCGAGTAGTGAGTCCTGCTGCGATTTGCTGAAGCGGTGTATTTCATCAATGAAAAGGATGGGGTTGGGGGCGCTAAAGAACTTTTGGCTTTTGGCCTTCTCAATGGTCTCCCGCACATCTTTTACCCCGGAGTTCACGGCGCTCAGGGTGTGGAATGGGCGCTTCAACTGGTGCGAAATGATACTCGCCAAGGTGGTCTTGCCGGCACCCGGAGGCCCCCAGAGTATCATGGACGGCAGGTTGCCGCTCTCGATAGCCTGTCGCAATATGGCTCCTTCCCCCACCAAATGTCGCTGGCCAACGTATTCATCGAGAGAAGTTGGGCGAAGGCGGTCTGCGAGTGGTTGCATGGTACGAGGATTGAAGGAGTGAAGTGTGAGGAAAGGCCGGGAAGTGATGTTTTTTTTTTCAAAAACCCAACCTTGGTTCTTTTAACTTCGTGATATGGATTGAAACGATTATTTTACAAACAAAATAAATCATTACCGATGAAAAGACTATTTCAACTCATTTTCTTTTTGGGATTGTCGCTATCGCTGACGGCCCAAAGCTACAATGTTAACGTCTCCGGTACGGTGACGGATTCCAATGGCCAGCCCGTGGGTGGTGTTGGTATTACAATTCTCATAGCTCAGAATCCTGGCGGAGGTTTCTTTTACAACAACTTTCTGCAAACCGCGCCGGATGGTTCCTACTCTGACCAAATCGAGGTGCCCAACTCTTCCTCGCAAGGGCTTCTTACCGTGGAAATGGTTGATTGCGACAGCAGCCTTGTCAGCCGGAACTTCGGTTTCTTCCCCGGCAACACTAACAATTTTACCGCAGATTTCGATTGGTGCGCCACTGTGGTGAGCAATCCCTGCGATGTAGCCATCGAGGTGGACAATCTCCCCGGCACCACCAGTTTGGTTCTTACCGCTGTGCCTGCCGGCACTGCACCATTTACTTTTTATTGGAACAATGCCGGAGGCACGAATGACCCCAGCATCACCGTGAACCAGTCGGGAACCTATTGCGTAGCAGTATGGGATACGACTGGCTGCTCTGCTACAGCTTGCGTCACGGTTCAAATTGGAGGCAGCAACGATTGCGCTGTGTACATCTTCCTGGATTCAACCGCCGCAGGGGGATTGAGCCTTTTTGCTGACGCATCCGGCACTCCACCTTTTACTTATTTATGGAACACCGGCCAGACCACCCAGTCCATCGGACTCGACCCAAGTATGCTGGAATACTGCGTGACGGTGACCGCTGCCGATGGATGTGTCGCTACCGATTGCATCCTATTCCCGGAGTATAACTGCTCTGTTTCGATAATCCAAGGCCCTGATGGCGGCCTCACGGCCAATCCTTCCGGTACGGCACCTTTCATCTTTTTCTGGAATACAAATGAAACCGGCCCTACTATTTATCCCAATGCTTCCGGACTTTACTGCGTCACCGTCATTGATGCAGATAGTTGCGCCGCCACGGAGTGCTACCAGTATTGGAATGGAGGAGGTCAGGATAGCTGTGGGGTGATTATTCTGGTTGATTCGGCACCGCCCGGCAGCACCGGGAATTTGCTCACGGCTTTGGCCTTTGGCACTCCGCCTTTTACCTACCAATGGAATGTTCAAAACTGGCAGGCACAGAGCATCATCGTACCGGGCAATGGCACCTATTGCGTCACCGTCACCGATGCCCAGGGGTGGTGCGTGTCTTCGGCTTGCGTCACCCTGGGTTTCCAGCCCTGCCAGGTGGAGATTGTTGAAGTTACCTCCGGCCCTCCCGGCAACGAGAACATGTTGGTGGCCGCTGTGCCGGCCAATGCCTACCAATTCCTGTGGAGCACCGGCGAAACAACCCCGGCCATCGTGCCCTCCGGCCCCGGCACCTACTGCGTCACCGTGACCCATTCCTCCGGTTGCACTGCCACCGATTGCTACGAGTACAGCAACTTCGGCATCTTCTCGCTGAAGGGTTTCGTGACCCTGCCCGACTCGAACTTCTTCGCCTTATTGGCCGGTACCGTCACTTTATACCAATTTGACCCTTTGACTTTAGAGCCGGTGCAGGTTGAAGATACCCTCCTAAATATTACCCCCAATGGCTTGGTGAATTTTTATGATTTTGGTGGACTGAGCGAGGGCCAGTATCTCGTGAAAGTGACACTCGACCCCAACTCTCCTTACGCTGACGACTACCTGCCGACCTATTACGGCAACGTACTTTATTGGGACGAAGCCACCCCCATCACCATTCCGTCAGCTCAGGACTATTTTAACATCGTTCTGGTGAAAGGCCAGGGTGTCAACGGACCAGGCGTCATCAATGGCACAGTCACCGATGGCGATGGCCTGACGGCCAATGACGGGGATGACCGCGGTGCCGGTGACCCGGTGCCGGGCGTTTCCATCCTTTTGCTCGACGAGCTGGAACAGCCCATCACCGACGCCCTCACCGATGAGGCTGGAACGTACAGTTTCCCGGCCCTGCCTTATGGCACCTACAAAGTCGTCGTGGAAATCGTGGGCCTCGACCAGGCTTTTTCCTGGGTGACGCTGAGCGCAGAAAATCCGGGGGCCACGCTCAATTTCCAGGTGACAGAAGCAGGAGTAGTCATGACCGGCATCGGAGAATTGGCTGCTGAGGCGCAACGTTTTCAAGTTTCCCCGAACCCTGTGAACAATGTGCTTCACGTAGCCCTCGATGTCGCTGCCGCAAATGAGGCGTCGCTGATGTTGAGCAATACCGCCGGCACCATAGTGGCTGCCCGGCACCTCGCATTGGCCGCAGGCCATCAAACTTTTGAATTCAATGTATCACATCTGCCTTCCGGCATTTACTTCCTCCAACTCGTTAGCCGCAGGGAAGTCGTGTCGCGGAGAATCGTGATTCAGTAGGTGGTAGGCAGTATGCAGCAGGCGGTGAATTATTGGGATACTCACTGCCTGCTGCTCACTGCCAACTGCATTCTGTTTATTGTAAAAATGCCCGATACGCAACTTTTAACAGACGCTGCCAGCGGCGACCGTCGCGCCCAATTTCAGCTTTATCAGCGCTGTTATAGTATTTTGATGGGGGTGTGTGTACGGTACCGGGATTCGGAGGAAGAGGCGGCAGCCCTGCTCAACGAAGGTTTTTTGAAAATCGTCCGAAACCTCGAAAACTACCGCCGGGAAATACCCTTCGAAGCCTGGATTCGCCGCATTATGATTAACACGCTCATTGATGATTTCAGGAAAAACCGGAAGGTGAGCGAACTCATCGAACATCGCGATTTCAACGATGCCAACGACCATGCGCAACTGCTGACCTTCAACCTGGCCGAGCTTGCCTTCGAGGCAGAAGAACTCGTGGCGATGATAAAAACCCTGCCGCCGGTGAGCCAAAAAGTGTTCAACCTCTTCGCCATTGACGGGTACAGCCACCGGGAAATCGGCCTGTTGCTCACCATCAGCGAGGGCACCTCGAAATGGCATCTTTCATTTGCCCGGCAGCGGCTTAGGGATTTGCTGGCGAAAAAAAACGGAGTGGTTTACGCAAACAAGCTCTAAAACAGGAGACATGGAAAACAACCTCGATCATTTTTTCAGGGATAAACTTCACCACCGGGAGTTCGAGCTAAATGAAGCCCATTGGGCGGCGGCGGAGCAGCTCCTGCGGGCGGAAGAAGAGCGGCAAAGGCGCCGGTTCTTTTGGTGGTTCGGCGCAGCCGGCGTATTGCTGGTATTAGCCGTCGTGGCGGGCTTTCTCTATTTTTCCGGGCCAAAACCGCAAAAAGTTGTGGCGGCTGTGAAAGCCCAATCTGAAATAACGGTACCTGCTGGTGAAGCGGCCGAAAGTTACGAAGCCGTTCAGCCTGCCGCTATCGCAAACAAGGCCGGCAGAAAATCCGCATCCCCGCCAACCGAAAGCCGTGCGGCTGACGCGGGAAGAAATGCTGCCTCTGCCGCATCCGCCGGAAACGTTGCAAAGGCATCTTCAAAAGCTCCTCCCATTGCCAAAAATGTGAAGTCCCCGAACGATATTGAACCTGCACCAAATTCAGCCTTACTGCAAAGCACAGCCGTGGCGGACAGCCAGTCCTCCATTGCGCCGGAAGGCGCAATTTCACCGGCCATGAGCGAGCAGGAAAAACTGCGGCAGCCCGCCGGGCCGCTGGCCCTGCTCATTGGGCCAGCCATTTACCCGGAGAAACAAAAGGCTCCCAGATTGCATCTGCCAGGCTCCGGAAAACCGGAACAACCGGCGGGAATTTCCATCGGCCTGATAGCCTCGCAACTGATGCTGGCGGGCACATCTGCCGGTGGCAAATCCATCATCGGTTTTCAGACTGGGGCAGTCGTGGAGGGCCGGCTGAATAATGGATGGTTCGTTGCTTCGGGCCTGCAATACCAGCGGCGCACGGGTACCTTCGAGGCTTCGAAAATGGCGGAGACCCGCAGCTACCGCTTTGGCCTCGAACTGGCGCAGCAGCAGTTGCGCCCATCGAGTTTGCACTACTTGCAACTGCCCATGAAATTGGGCTGGCAGCGGCGCCACCATCTGCTGGAAGGTGGCCTTTCGCTGAACTTTTTAGCAGGGGTACGCGGTGTCAAAGGCAGCCTCGAACGCACTGGCGACGTGCCACCAAGGAAGCAATTCGTGGCTGCGCAACAGGGCTGGATTGCCGAAGACGGGTACAAAAAAATGCACGTTACTGCCACGGCAGGTTACCGCTACCGGCTGAGCCGCCAGCTTTCTTTTGGCCTGTCGGCCAATTATGCCTTCGGAGGAATTTTGGAGAAAAACTACCTGCCGCCTGCCGGCGATTATTTGCTGAAAGAAGACGACCGGTTTTACTTCAGCACCGGCGCAGTTTATTTTTTAAAATGATAGCGCTATGTACCGTCAAATAAAATACATCGCAATCCTGGCCGCCGCTTTTTTCGGCGGCTGCCAGAAACTCGACCTCGACCCCCAGTTGGAGGGCGCACCTGTCTTTTCCGCCAGCATAACGCTGAATGGCGTGGCAAAGGAATGGCAGGCCGGCGTGGGCGGCTATTACCTTTTTACCAGCTTTGAAAAAGGGGCGGACGAGGTGTATGTTTTCAAGGGTCAACTCAAAAAGGACAGTTGCAGCACGGGCGCCTGCGGCGAGTCGCTGACGGTGAAATTCCGCGACTTTCAGCAGACCCTGAATGGCGCGCCTGATGTGGTGCAGGCCCTGGCGCCGGGCAATTACCAGTACCAACTTCCGGCGGCAGCCGACACCCTCTGGGTTTTGGACACCACCACCATTTACCAGCTCTCTTTCGATGCAGGGCAGAGTGTGGTGCCGCCCAATACGGTGCCCGTTTTCACCTGGAATTTAAGCAACGGCAGCGCCGTACAGCCGGGGCAAATTGCGATGTACTCGTTGCCGCAGTTTCCCCAAAATCTGGAAATGACCCTGACGATGCAGGCCAGCAATCAGAATTGCACGAGCACCCAAACCCGGCGGGTGGCACCGCCTGACCCAAGTGGCCCGGCCGAATCCTGTTCGGTGTTCATTGATACCATGTTGGATACCGCCGGCCTGCTCATCGAAAATCTGGTGGCTGTTCCGGCGGGAAGCGCCCCGTTTTCGTTTATCTGGCATGACAGCACGGTGGCGGAAACGTGGCCCGCCTCCAATGCCTTGCAGGTCATAGATGCGATGGTTACCGTTGCGGATGCGGAGGGATGCACGGCGGGTGCGGGCTATTATACATTCTTGAATCCGGGTGCAATTGGAACTTATTGCTCGGCGCGGTTCAGCTACCAGGTGACGGAGTTGATGCAGGTAGATTCCATTCCCGTCGTCATCCATGATTCGCTCCAGCTATCCACCGTGGTGGTGGAATACACCGATGCTGCGGGCAAGTTGTTCAGCTCGGCTTTTGCTCCGCAATCCAATGCCAATGCGTATTTTGAAATCCTGTCGGTCGAAGATTACGACGACAACGAAAACGGCGAAAAAACGAAGAAACTGAGCTTGCGTTTTGCCTGCCGGCTTTGGAGCGCCAACGGCAGTTTCATTGATATGAATAATGGCGAGGCGGTGATGGGGGTGGCATACCCATAAACAATTTTGCCTCGCCCGGCATCTCTATCGGCGAGGCAAAATACAATCGGCTCCGGCAGGCTTCTTTATCCCCACCTCAGCAGCACCGAACCCCAGGTGAAGCCACTTCCAAAAGCGGCCATGCACACCAAATCCCCGTCTTTCACTTTACCGGCTTGCCATGCTTCGCAAAGTGCGATGGGGATGGTGGCGGCTGTAGTATTGCCGTAGCGTTGGATATTGTTCCAGACTTTTTCGTCGGGCAGGCGCAGGCGGCGCTGCACCATCTGGCTGATGCGCAGGTTGGCCTGGTGCGGAATGAACATGTCTATGTCGGAGGGTTGCAAGCCCTGGTCTTCGAGGGCTTCTGAGA
>SCUG01000660.1 GCA_004297645.1 Saprospiraceae bacterium
TTCCATACCAGACAATCCGAGAATAACCGTACCTGCCCCGCAGTGGCAACCTGAAAATCCGAGACTCCAATACACTGACTGAATAAACACGCTCTTACCCTGACGTTACCGGGATTACCGATTTCCACGTACCAGAATTTTCGAGATTTTGTAACAACCTCATTTCTTACCTTTTAAATTTTTTCAACCATGAAAAGAAAACTCCTTCCAACCTTAACAGCTCACACACATTTTCTCTCTCTAAAGTCCCTATTCTTCATTCCGATTGTTTTGATTGTTCAAGTGTCGATTCCTTTTGATAACTTGTTTGGGCAAAAGAGCATTTTTGCAAAGCAAAAAGTACTTTCTGAGGAAGTACGATCGGCTGTACAGTCGAAGATTGAAAAACAATCTTTCAAAGCATTTTCACTGGATTTGAAGGCACTAAACGATTTCTTGAAATCCAATACTGGAAACCAGATGGAGTTTTCGCTTATTTTTGGCAATGATTACCAATGGAGCCTAACCTTGGATGAAAATGACATTAGGCAACTTCCGGGAAGACCTAATTTCAATTGCAATACTTATAAAGGCATTGCTAACCGCTCCCTAAACAATACAGTTAGACTGTATGTTTCAGGGAATTTCATTCAGGGCTTTATTACGGAAGGTGACAAAAGGATTTACCTGCGCTCACTTAATTCACTTACGAAAAGTGGTGGAAACGACATCGTTATCCTTTACGAATCACCTCACTTCGCACCCAATTCTACAGAAAGGACTACTACTTGTGATGACGTAAATGTAGAACTTGGTATTCACGGAGACTATCAATTATACCTCGACCATGGAAGTAATGAGCAAAATGTGATACAAGAGATTTTTTCTTTGGTCAACATGGTTGAAGACTTCTACTCTTCCCAGTTAAACTTAAACTTTCACATAATAGTAAGAGGCACTGAAAATGGTGACCCTATTGTGTGGAAAACACAGGACCCTTTTTGTTGTCAGGACATAGTTCCATTATTTGATGTAATGAACTCAGAATGGGTAATGCATAGACCCTGTATTCCAAAAGACGCAATATTCTTGATAGCGGCTAAAAACTATTATGCTGGAGGTCAAGCATCAGGGCAGGTCTGCAATAATCCGAGCGGTGATGTGGATGTGGCATTTATTGATGAATTTTTTGCAGCAAACTCTAACCCTGCTTTTAGGTTTGCCCATGAATTGGGCCACTTACTTGGTGCTACCGAATTAGAATATACAAGTTGCAGTGGACTTTGCAATAACCCTAATCTTACTCCATTGATGTGTACAGATGGTGTCAGTCTAAACGATATAAATGCTGCTTTTTTATCACAATGCACTTTAGACGAGATTTGGCTGACAATTAATAATAATTGCGAAGATTGCTTGGCCCCACCACCACCCTTACCATCTTGTGCAATCTGTTTTGAAACTGCGATGATAACAGCCGATAATATGCAACCAATACCTGGGTGTGGTGGAAAGGATATTATTAACTATACTGTTACGATTTGTAATTCTTGCGATCCCCAAAATTTAGAGGTGAGGGTCAATTTTAATGGCAATAGATTTGATTATTTGCCACCAAGTGATTTTCCAACAATAGAAGATGTTAGTAGTCCTCCCCTCAACTCACAGCAACTTGTAACTACAGTCAATTTCAATGGGCAAGAGTGCAAGGAGTTTCACTTCGCATTAAAATTAAAAGAAACACCATCAGGACCAGGCCTTGGGACTGCCAGCGCAGTTCATATAAATGGTAATTCATTACCTACGCAACCTTTGTCGCATATTACTATCCTTGTCCCTGATTTTGTTGAAATTGATGGTTCAGACCCTAATAATCCGGCGAGTCTTCAAGCATTGGTTTTGAGTTCGACTCTTGATAATACACCATGTGACGGTATTGCGCCATTCATAACCCAAATTGAACTAACAGGTCACCTAAACATTGATATTCCCTCCTACTGCTTTAATAATTATCTTTTCAAAATGAACCCCGGCGCAAAAATCCTCGTCGAATCCGGCAACACCCTCACCATAAAAAACGGCACCCGCATCTTCGGCTGCGAAGAACTCTGGCAAAGCATCGAAGTAGAAGACGGCGCTATCCTCATCATTGACAACTCCACCATCGAAGACGCCCAATACGCCGTCCGGGCTTATGGCGGCGGCAATCTCTCCATCACTAATAGCACTTTCAACCGCAACTTCGCCGGCGTACTCGTGGACGGCCCTATACCGTATTACCCCGAAAACACCACTTTCGATGCTTTTTACGGAAATACCTTCGATGGTGGAAGCGGGCTGTTGCCGGCCCCTGCCAACCTGCCACCAAATCCGGCTCTGCCGTCGAACAACGGTACCGCATTTGCCGGAGTATGGATACAAACCAAAGCAAATCCGCTCAACTCTCTGAACAACGTATTCAAAAACCTGAGCAACGGCATCTACGCCAACGGCACCAGCCTGAAAATCACCAAAAATCAATTCACCAACATTTGGGAAAACGGCTATGACGACTGGATGGCAGGCTATGGCATCCGGGCGAAAGACTATACTTTTTCGCATAACTTTCAGCAAACGGGTTTCGGCAAAGATGCAGAGCCGCTCAGTTTCAGCCTTTGCTCCAAAGCCATACGCATAGAAGGCATGAGGGTGGATTATATTGCACACAACAACATCCGGGCGAACAAAGGCATCGAACTGATTGCCAATTATCCGAAAGCTGTGGTCATAAATAACCGGATAGAATCATGGATAACCGGGGTGGAATTAAGCCAGGTAAACAATGCTTCCGACGTTTGGGTATCATTAAATGACATTGAAGTAGCTGGAGTCAAGGGGGTTGGCATACAATCCAACATGATGAATCTCGGCCCCGTATCTGACATAGGCCTGAATATCAGCCTGAATAATGTTATTCTAAAAGCCGGCAACACCAAAGGCGTGGAATTGAATGCTAACAACTCCTCCCATGTCATGGAAAACAAAATATCGGCTAACATAGGCCTGTCCGGCTATACCGGCATCCGGGTAAACAACGACGAGCGAAGCGATTTGAGTTGCAATGAGGTAACTGCATCCTTCACGAATTATAATAAGACTATGGGTATCGCCTTATGGGATGGATATCTGACCCATCAGATGTGTAACAGGGTATCTTACATGTCGAAAGGCGTCTATTTCACCATGGGAGGATTCGCCCCCGAAAGGTTCCAGGAAACCACCTTTGAAAGCAACGAGGTGGGATTACAGCTCTCTGCTTCAGCAACGATAGGCCCGCAAACAAACAATGGTAATATCTGGCAAGGCACCTTCGGTAGCTATGGGGCGCAGCATTTGTCGCCATACAGTGAAGATTGGACTGCTTCCCGATTCACCGTCCATACCAGTACGCCCAGCACTTATCGCCCGTCCCTGCCACCGGGTCAGGACCAATGGTTTCCATTTGACCCCTCAGGTTCCCCCTCAGCAGATTGCCAGCTTCTCACCTCTTGTATCACGGAACTCCCGCCATTGCCGGTGGATGGTTTGTATGGCATAGACACGACCATTACTTCCAGAAACTTTCAAACCACCGATTTCGTGGGGGTGACGAACTGGCTGGCCCGGCGCTATTTGTACGGCAAGCTGGCAAATAATCCCGGTCTTATCGCTCCCGGCAGCGTTTTCGAGTCGTTTTACAATTCCACAGCGGCTTCCGCAGTCGGAAGTTTTGATGCCATCGAAGCGGGCATGGAGGTATTGTACGAAATACCGGCCCAAACTGCTGCCGGACTGGGTGCCGGTTTCGACACCATGAGCGTCCGCATGGAAGAAATAGGCGGCATCGACAGCCTTTTGCAGTCGGCTGGTTATGACTCCACGTTGGTACAGCAGCGGGCAGCGGCCATGCAGATACTGCAAGGTGCCGAAGAATCGGGAGATTCCCTGATGCAACCGGTACTGAACCAGCGAATTTCGAATGCGGCAGTGTTGGCTTCCCAAAACACTACCATAACGGCTGACTCCGTTTTCGAGCTGAACGAACGCACCGTTAAGCACATCTACCTCAATACCGTTGCGATAGGCATTACGGAATTCGATGAAATGCAGCTTGCCGATTTAGAAAGTATAGCTGGGCAGTGCCCTTTAACCGGCGGCAGCGCCGTGTTTAAAGCCAGAAGCTTGCTGGCTATGGTGCAGGATTCGTTATACGACGATGAAACGCTTTGCCAGCAAATTGGTGAGCGCAACGATAGGAGTTTGGATAACAATGATTCTTCCTTCTTTAACCTGTTCCCAAATCCGGCAAAGAATGAAGTAACAGCGTCATTTTCATCTTCCTCAGAGCTGTCAAGAGAAATTGTACTTTCTGATGCAACGGGGAAAGAAATCTGGCGGAAAGAAGTTCCAAAGGCTCATCATTCAGTTGTTTTCGAGACAACAGGAATACAGCCAGGTGTTTATTTCTGCACACTGTTCGAAAATGATGTGAAAGCAGGAGTTGGGAAATTGATAATCATTCACTAATACTAATAATCATAAGGCATTGAAGTTGCAGGCGCTTGCGGCTTCAACGCCTTTTTGTTTGATTATGAAAAAGACGATTTGCATTGTTCACCTGCTTTGTATCAGCGTCTTATTGTTTGCTCAAAAGCACGACTATGCATGGGTGCTGGGGTACTATGGCCAAAGCCCGCATCCTGACTTAGGCGGAATATTAATGGACTTCAATCAAGATTCATTACTGATTTACGATGTTGCTACCGGCATGGACTTCAATTTTACAGATGCCAGTATATGCGACGCCGAAGGCAATCTGCTATTTTACACCAACGGCATTTACATAGCCGATGCGACGCACGAAGTGATGGAGAATGGGGATAGTATCAATAATAGCGGCTTGACTTATTTGTACGAGGATACGGGGCTTCCGGTGCCACAGGGTGCACTGATACTACCAGCACCCGGTAGTGATAGTCTGTACTACCTCTTTCACGGGCCAATTGATTTTGGTCCCAATGGGTTGAATACCCATATACCAAAGCTGTTTTATGCCAAAGTAAATATGAACCTGAACGGTGGACTTGGTGCTGTCATTGAGAAAGACCAGTTGCTCATTGAAGATACCCTCGCCTATGGAAAATTAACCGCCTGCAAACATGCCAATGGAAGGGACTGGTGGATATTGGTCAGGAAAGGTGAGCGCTTTTCCCGGGATGTTTACAGGTTACTGCTCACTCCGCAAGGGGTGTTGAACATGGGCAAGCAGGATGCAGGGCCGGACATTATCTATGCACAGGGAGCGGTCGGCAATGTCGTTTTTTCGCCGGATGGCACCAAATACGTGAGCCATGAAATCCGATTCAATCCCCTTAGCGCTATTGACATTTACGATTTCGACAGGTGTACCGGCCAGCTACAGCACCTGGAGCATTTCACGATGGATGATTCGATTTTCCTTGACGGAGGCGCAGCTATCTCACCGGATTCCAGAAACCTGTACATCGTTACCCAAAATATAATTTACCAGTTTGACCTATGGGCTTCTGACATTGAAGCAACTAAAACTGTTGTTGCTGAGTACGATGGATTTATAGGATATCCTTATGCATCTAAATTCGGCATTCCCCAACTTGCGCCAAATGGGAAAATCTACATAGCTTCGGCATCTACAGACACGTTTATGCACGTCATAAATACCCCCAATCAACTTGGGTGGAACAGTCGTGTTGCTCAGCATTCTATAGGCTTGCCCAATCTCAACGACCTATCCATCCCCAACTTCCCCAACTACCGCCTCGGCCCGCTCGATGGCTCTCTCTGCGATACGCTGGGCTTAGACAACCATCCCAAGGCAGGCTTTACCTATTTCACGGAGGAATTAGAAGTTACTTTTTCCGACAACTCATACTACCGCCCGGAGGCCTGGGCCTGGGACTTCGGCGATGGCAGCGGCAGCAGCGAGCGAAATCCCATCCATGCCTACGCCCTGCCGGGCGAGTACTACGTATGCCTCACCGTATCGAATGAGTACGACAGCGATACCTTTTGCCGGTGGGTGGAGGTGGATTCGGTAACAACGGCCAGTGTGGCAATACTCCATCCGCAGATGACGGTGCAGGTGTGGCCCAACCCGGCCAGCTCGGAGATGCACATCTCCCTGCCCGCCCCGCTCCTCACCCCCGCCGAGTGGCGGCTGTACAACGCCGTCGGGCAGGAGGTGCACCGCACCGTGATTCCCGCCGGGCAGCGGGAGCAGTCGCTTTCGCTGGCAGGCGTGCCGCCGGGGTTGTATTTTTGGCAGGTGCGGGTGGAGGGAAGAAGGGTGGGGAGCGGGAAGGTGGTGGTGGAAAAATGAGGAACTCATGCCCACGGCAGTGCGAAGCGTAGGCCGGGAGACCTGGCACCACCGGAACATTGAACTTTTGAACATCCCTACCATGACCAAAAGATACTGCTTTGCCCTCGACCTAAAAGACGACCCCGAACTCATCGAGCGATACAAAGCCCACCATGCGCCAGGCCATGTGTGGCCGGAAATCACGCAGAGCATCAAAGCGGCCGGCATCACCGGAATGGAAATTTACCTGACCGGCAACCGGCTGTTCATGGTGATGGAGGTGGACGAAACTTTCGACCCGGAGCGGAAGGCGGCGATGGATGCCGCCAACCCCAAAGTGCAGGAATGGGAGGCGCTGATGTGGCAATTCCAGCAGCCGCTGCAGTGGGCGGGCGAGGGCGAAAAGTGGGTGCCGGTGGAGCAAATTTTCAAGCTGGAAAATTAACGGACGAAGACAGCGAAAATGAAAAGAGAGCGTTATTGCAACGCCCTCTTCGTAAAAATCACGCAAAAAATAAATCTTTGAAAAGTGTGACTTTGGACTTCCATTTGCAATCTATGATTAACACACCTGCTTTTTACCCGCCCACAACTCATACCTTTGCGCTTTCAGTTTTCGTTTACGAACTTAAACACGAACGGCCTGTTTTTAGAAAAAAAATCGCAATGCAGACCCTGTTTCAAAACTATGAACATAAAAGCATCTCTCCGGAAATTTTATAAAAAGCATGGCAAAACCGCCCTGCTCATTTTCCTCGTCTATTTCGTGGCCAAGTGGACACTCACCATTGTTTTTGGCGCTAAACTTCTCGAGTCTTTCAAGGGTTGGATTAATTAGCGCGTTGGCGTATTGGCCTCCCGAAAATCCAAGCTCGCAAGTTTTCCTCATCGGCGGATAAGAATACCTTTGCGGTCCTATTAAAAAAGCAACCATTTACCGCCACCAACAATGACAGTGCGTTCTTCGTCTCCGCTCATTCCCATCTTCTTCACGGTGTTTTTGGATATGCTCGGCGTGGGCATCATCATCCCCGTCATTCCAGCGCTGTTTTTCGATGCAGATTCCAGCTTTTTTTTGGCAGAGGTGAGCCGCGATTTCCGCTCCATCATGTATGGCTTGCTGATGGCTTCCTTCCCGTTCATGCAGTTTTTTGGCGCGCCATTGCTGGGTTCTCTTTCCGACAGGTTTGGCCGGAAGCCGCTGCTCTCGACCTCTCTGGCGGGCACCATGTTGGGGTACCTGCTTTTTGCCTATGCCATCGGTACGGGCAGTTTAGTGCTACTGTTCATAAGCCGGATGCTGCCGGGTTTTTTCGGCGGCAATATCTCCATCGTTTATTCGGCCATCGCCGATGTAAGCGATGAAAAGAGCCTGCCCAAAAACTTCGGCATCGTGGGTATGTCGTTCGGGCTGGGGTTCATCCTCGGGCCTACCATCGGGGGCATTTTGGCCGACAGCACGGTGGTGAGTTGGTTCGGCCCGGCCACTCCTTTTTTGTTTACAGCGGCGCTCACTTTTGTCAATATTCTTTTGGTAAAACTCCGCTACAGGGAGACACTGAGAACGCGCCGCCATACCCCGCTCAATCCGTTTATGGGCTTTCGCAATGTGGCCACTTCTTTTGCAGTGCCCCGGCTCCGGGTGATATTCACCGTAGTGCTGCTCATCTCGCTGGGGTTCAGTTTTTTCACCCAGTTTTTCTCCGTGCTTTTGATAGAAAAATTCAGTTACTCCGTAAAAGACATCGGGTTTCTCTTTGGCTGGATAGGCATTTGGTTAGTTATCACACAGGGCGTTTTTGTGCGGCGGCTGAGCAAGATTTTCGTACCCAAAGCCATCCTGCCGGTTTCAATATTGATACTGAGCCTTGCGGTTGGGGCCTTGCTCCTGCCCAACAATGCAGCCTGGTTTTACCTTGTGAACCCACTCATCGCCGTTGCTCAGGGCTTCACTTCTCCCAACCTGACCACCGTAGTTTCGGTGCAGGCTGGCATGGAGCGGCAGGGCGAAATTTTGGGCATCAACCAGTCCATGATGTCTTTGGGGCAAATGGTGCCGCCCCTGTTCGCCGGTTATTTGAACACCATCAGTGGGAGCCTTCCTATGGCCGCTGCCGCGGCATGTATTTTTACGGGGTGGCTGGTTTATGTGCTGATTTTCCGAAGGAAGCATACCGGGCCTATTGATGCTGGATGACGTGCGGCTGAAGGCGTGATGCGATTACTGGGAGCTAAATCCCAAACAAGCTCTTAGCGCGTTCACCCCCTCAAAACGGCCTTAGCAAGAGCCTCATCGGAAGGGGCATTGGCAATTACTACTTTTTTGATATTCAAAGCTTCCAATGCCCCGGCTGTGGTGGGGCCGATAGCCACCACTTTTTGATTTTTCTTAAAAGGATATTTTGAAAAATAAGCCTGTGCGTTCAATGGACTGGTGAAGACGAGGCAATCGAAATGGGGCAGGTCGAAATCTTGGCGCGGCTGATTTTTATACACCGCGAGGTCGAGTGGTGTGATGTTTTTTCCGAGCAATTGGCGGATGGACTGGCGGCTGTCTTCCGCCCTGATGAAGAGCACTTTTTGGCCTCTGGCCAATTGGAGGAACGCCGTGGCGGTACTGACCGGGTCGCCGTCGCCGGTGAAGTGGGCCGGCCGGAATATTTTTTCCAAATACCCGGCTGTGTCCTGGCCGGCGGCGGCAAGGCGAAGGTTTTCCAACTGCCGGGGGCCGATTTGCTGAAAGAAAAAGTGAACCCCCGTTTTGCTGTAAAAAAACAGCCAGTCAGCATCGGGTATTTCATCGAAGGGTACGGCCGTGAATTCGACGAGCCGCTCCCCGTGAACCTTGATTCCCCTGATATACAAGGTTTGGTAGAAAACGCTTTCCGGGCCGATGTTTCTCGAAATAAATACAGTCATGGTGGCAAATGTAACGAGTTGCCTCCGGGCTTTTCAAATTTGGCTTTTCAGTTTTGCCAATTGCCTTAATTTTGCGGCCAGCACAGTTTATTTTTGATTGCGAAAACAATAGAGCCAATTCCCAATTGCCAGTTTCATTGCAATGACACGAAAATCACCCGATAAAGATAATACAATAAGCCGGACTGGTTTCTGGCCTGGGCCGCTGGTCTTCCTCTGGCAGTTGTACCTCTGCATCATGCTGTGCTTTACGATTTTCCGGCTGCTTTTGTTGGTGCAGGAGTTCGAAGCTATACAATACCTGCCTGCCGGTGAAGCCCCACTGCTGTTGCTGAAGTCCTTTCTGATGGGGCTGCGCTTCGATACCGTGGCATCGGGCTACCTTTTGGTGCTGCCTTTTTTGTTGTTGAGTGCCAGTGCACTGATTGGCAGCGGCACCCTCCTCATTCGGCGGGTTGCACTCTGGGTGGCCATACTGCCCACTCTTTTCGCCTTCTTCACTTGTGCGGCCAACCTGCCTTTCTTTCACCACTTTTACGTGCAGTTGAATGTTTCGGTTTTTGATTCTTCGGGAAGTGGCGATTCCAACTTTTTATGGGAAATGATATTTGGAGAGTGGCGCTATTACTGGGGCCTGGCCCCGCTGCTGCTGGCCGCCTGGCTCTTCATTAGTACGGGTGTCCGGCAATTCCGCCGGTATTTATCTGCTGACGCCAACCAGGCGAAAGGCGCTTCTGTCTGGCAGTTTTTGGCTTTTGCTATGTTGCTGTTTTTGGGAATATGGGGCCGCCTCCCGTGGCAGCCAAACCTCACCGGCAGCGCGGCATTTTCCTCTGGCTATGGCCTTCCCGACCAATTGGGGCTGAACCCTTTCTACACCTTCGTAAATTCCGTGGCCGAATCGTTCGACCCAAGAAAAACAGGGGCTGATTTCATGGATGACGAAGTGGCCGTGCGCAATGTCAGGG
>SCUG01000661.1 GCA_004297645.1 Saprospiraceae bacterium
TCTTGTGGAATGGAGGAATAATCTGTGGGTGCTGGCAAGATAAAATGCTCCACATCTCCGGTTGGAGAGGCTCGCTTAATAGCTTTTTCAAGCTCAATATCAAGTGGATTGGTCAGTTGGTCAGATGAGCAGGCATATAGCAGTAAGGCTATGCCAAAAGTTACGAACAGGTATTTTTTCATGCTTAGTTGACTATGTTATGGGATTACCGAAAAAAAAAGTCCATGCTAAAATCCCGCCAAAGCGAGAGTTGCGCATGTGCTATGGAAATTGGAAAGTATGTGACAGCTAAGACCTGAAAATTTCTGGATTGAAGATGCAAATTTATCAACTAAATCTGAAAAAGGCAAAGCGAGAATGGTAATTCAAAAAGTTCACCTCTTTAAATTGTTGGAAAATGAAACCCGAAGGCTCTAATTGCGGCGAACATTGTTAAATTTGGCCGAAGGCACAGGATTGTGCATCGTTGGCTTAGCGCTTTTGGGGATTTTATGAAATGATTGAATAGATGCCCAGAATTCTGCCCGGCTAAAAAACAACTTGCCACATCCGCCGAAAAAGGATAAATGCCTATAACTCATCGGTATTATGAGGAACAGTCAGTCTCCATCCATTTATGCCATTTACCACAATGCGCTGCCTTATTATCACGACAGGCTTGATATATGTTCCCTCGACCAAAGTGGGAAACTTTTTGCCGCCACTTGGGTGAAAAACTTGCTGAAAGGGCAACTGAGCAATCAGGTAAATGGAACGGCCACCTCCCTCGATAAACTCCGGCACCTCTATTTTGAATCACGTAATTACGAAAAAACCTGCGGAGCTAAATCCTTTGGCTTTGGATACCCCCTCCTGATAGACACCCAAGAAAGCGACCTCCTGGTGGCCCCTTTATTTATCTGGCCGTTGACCATTGAGCCTGCACAAACAAGAGTGGATGCCTGGGTTCTTAAGCTCGAACAGGGGCAATACGTAGTGCCCAATTACCGCCTGTTCAGGCACTTAAAATTGAAATACGACATTGATTTTTTGGGCGAAGCTCTTGCTTTGTCAAGCAACGGCCGTATCAATTCTACAGAGCTGGAGGCATTTTGCGGGAAAATTGCCGGACGGCTGCAATTTCTAAATGAGCCAGTGGATGCGATGGTTGGTCAGTGCCCAGGTATTGACGAAATTGGCAAATATTCTGAAAAAGGTGCCGTGCATTGGTCGGGGGTATTGAGCTTGTTTCCGCCCCAGCAGACACGGATATTTTCCGGTGGATATAAGCCTGAAGAATTGTTTACTGAACAAAAAGTCGAGGAAGGTGAGCCACCGCTGGTCTTTCCATTCTTGGCACCCAGCCCGGAGCAGCAATCGGCACTTGAGATGATCGAGCGGTACAAAATTTCCGTGATTGAGAGCCGGAGCACGCAAGCGAAAACAGAGACACTAACCAATTTGCTCATCAATGCCCTCTCCCGCGGCAAACGGTGTCTTGTCGTGTCCGAGCGAGCACCAACCCTTAAATACCTCCAAAGCGAAGTTTCCCGAACTGGACTGAATCAATTGCATTTCCTGCTGGATGATGCCGTCAACGATGCCCTGCCCTTGCTGGAATTGCTGCGCGTGGCAGCCATTGGCAGCAGCCGTTCCATTTCATATAACGACGAGGATTTTCAGCTAAAGAAGAACAATTACATCCGGCATAAACAAAAGATGGACGCTGCTTACAGTGCAGTTATGTCAAAAGTGTTCGGCGAAAACGGCTGGACGGAGACCACGGGCCTTTTTCTCGCCAGCAACCGGGTTGAAGGGAAAGAGTTATTGGCCAGCCAATTAAACAGCCAGGATTTCGACTTTAAACAACCCGAGTTCGACATCATCCGGCAGGGGATATTGGCCTGCCAGCCTCTTTTCCGTAAGGTGAAGACTCTTTCGCATCCGCTCAATAACCTCCATCAAAACATTTTTTTGGGGTACTCTAAGGAAGAGGCGGCTGAGTTCGTGCAAGTGCAGTTGGGCAAACACCTTGCTGCCACGGCTAAGCTGCATCACCGGTACATTAATAAATTAGATGGTTATGCTGCCAGATTGAAGTTGCATTTTGAAGACAATTATCAGGAATTTGCCCACAAAACGGAGGTGTTGTTGAACCAGATTGCCAGTTACAGCGACACTTTGGGCGATAACTTCCTGAACGCAGGAGCGCGACAGTCCCTGCTGCCGGTTTTTTTCTCTGCTAAAAAGAAGCGATTGACGGCGGCTCAGGAGCACGTCTCCAAACTTTACCTGCCTCTCGTACGAGAATTCGAAGCGAACCCCTTTTTCGACTTTCATTTCCAACCCTGCAAAGACGGTAAGAACATTCCGAAAACACGCGAAAATCTCTCCTCCTTTTCGGCCAGCCTGAAACAATGGGGGCAACGGCTCGACACCCTCGTGCAGGATGAACTCTTGCGGCTTAACAGCAAAACCGCCCATCCAGATTTAGATTACAATGAGCAAATCAGAGACCTGGAATATGGGCTTGACTTGATGCTGGAGGAATTGAACGAGTCCAACCTTTACCGAAAGGGCTTTGAAAATAAAACGCTTACTATACCTCAGCGCCAGAAGTACCTCGAAAGTATCATCGAGCAGTTGGAAACGACACAATTGAATCTGCGGGATTTCGAAATTTTCTACCAATGGCAGACGGAGTGGCTGAACCTAAGCCCGCTGGGGCAGAAAGTGATACGGGCATTGGTGAAGGTAAAGCCCAAAGACTGGATGGCAGCTTTTGAAAGTTGGTATTTCAACAACTTGCTCAAAGCGACCGATGAGCACGCTCTTCCTACCGATTCCCTTTTGGTTGAAAATGTGGCCAATTCCTGGTATGCACTCCGGCCTTTGATCATCAACCAAATTCTGAAATTGTGGCAGACACGGCAGTCGGACGAATTGAAGGCATTGAAAAAGAAGAACAGGAAGGTGTATCGGAATATTTTTGAAAAGGCAAAGCCCTGGAAAGGGAATGTTCCACTTGAATCGCTGCTCGCCGAAGGCATAGAGGCGGTGACATCTTTTTTGCCTTTGTTGTTTGTCACCCCTCACGTGGCGCTGAATGTCATACCTGCCGCAGAAAAATTCTTTGATTATGTGGTTTTTGCCGGAGCCAGCCGCCTTTCGGTGGAAAGCGCCTCGAAAATAGCGCCTCTTGGCAAACAAACTGTCATTTGTGGTGCTAATGATGGCTTTGGCAGTGAAACGAGCATCATTCAGTATGCGTTGGAAAACGAAGTGCCAGCCACCCATCTCACGGATTCATTTTCCACACAAGGTGAACCAGGCGCTGGCAAAGCTCCGGTGGTTACAAATGTGAAGGGGCGTTATCACGAGTTGGAAGGGACCAACGATGTGGAGGCTCAACTAATCATTCGGCTTCTCAACCAAATCAAACAAACTCCTCAACGAATTTATCCTAAAGTGGGAATCGTCACGTGGACAGTGGAGCAACGCAACCTCATTTATAGTTATTTGCTAAAATTGAAACAACAAAATGCAGGCACCAGTGAAAAAATCCTGCAATTAGAGCGCAACGGGCTGGGGGTTCATTTCATTGATGAACTTTACGGGCAACAATTTGACATCCTGCTCCTTTCATTCACCTATGGCCCGGTTAACCTCGTTGGCAAAATGACTAAAAAAATGGTATTCATGAATACCCCGGAAGGAGTGAGCCGAATGAGTATGCTAGTGGGCAAGCCGGTAGAGGAAATGCACATCGTGCATAGCATCCCAGCCGTGGAGATACAAAAATACCAGACGAAAAAACACGATAAGGGTACCTGGCTGCTTGCCCATCTGATAGGTTGGGGCGAAGCGTGGAGCAACGAAAATAAAGCCGGTATCAAGGTTGCCATGGAAGCATTAGGTAAAAAGGACCATAGCAAAGTTGAAAAAACTGTGTTTACTGCCGAAATAATGAACGCACTCAAACCTTACCTTGATGAAAGACGGATGTCCAGGTCAGTAGTTTTTGGGAGCCTCCACTTGCCTTTATGCATCAAGCCGATTTACGAAAATGAGCCACCAGTGGTCTTGCAGCCAGATGGATTTTTCGGTAAAACAACCTTCACTTCGGGCATTTGGGAATTTCAGCAAAGAAAAAAACTGGAAGTTGAAGGATTTGAAATACTACCTATTTGGTCAGTGAAGTGGTTAAAAGGGTCGGCTCAGGAGGCGCGAGTTTTGGCGAGTAAAATCATCAAACAGGATGCGAAGTATAAATCGCGGGAAAAAAGTGAGAACGAAAAAATCGACACTACAGATTAGAGTATTATGGACTTAGACGCCTGCCAGTAGGAAAACCGGCGTGTATCTGTGCTATGTTTTGTTTGCTATGAATGTGCATCATGCGCTAAACGAAGATCCACAGCCACAGGTAGATTTTGCGTTTGGGTTGTTGAATGTAAACCCCCGGTTGTTCAGACCTTCAACCCAGTCGATTTCCATTCCAAGGAGATAGATGGCATGTGCTCTTTCGAGCAATACTTTTATTCCGTTTATTTCATAAACCTCATCGTTCTCAGTCTTAGTGTCAAATCCGAGTACATAGGAAAACCCCGAGCAACCCCCACCTTTTACACCTACTCTGAGGTAATGGCCATCAGGAATGTTCTCTTCAGTACGGATACGTTCCAATTGTTTAATGGCACCGTCGGTCAGCGTTACCGGCTGTATTTTTTCTATTGTTTTGGTCATAGTCATTTTTTTTTTGCAAAAGTACGAAGATCTTGAAATTCTTTCAGAAAACACCAACGATAGGGTAAGGTTCAGCGAGAGATAATTCTTGTGAATATGACAATGGCGGAGTAATTTTGCCGGCCTTGTGCAATATGGCGATGTCTTAAAGATGGAGGACGACTTTCCTTCATTAAAACAGAATCTAAAATGACAATCTGGTTGAATGCTCTTCTTGAAATCGTCAAAATCACCATACCTGCGCTCATCGTTTTTTTGACGGTGTACTATCTGCTCAAGACCTTTCTTGATAAGCAATACCAGCTAAAAGTCTTGGAGTTTAAGCACAAGCAAAATAGCACAACAATACCTTTACGTCTTCAGGCTTACGAGCGGTTGTCGCTCTTTTGTGAGCGTATTTCTATTCCCAACCTGACACTCAGGCTTAAAAAAGAGGGCCAAACTGCTGCTGCTTTTCGTTTGGCGCTACTCTTGACCATTCAGCAGGAGTTTGAGTACAATATCACCCAGCAGGTGTATGTATCCGGGCAACTTTGGCAGATCATCAAAATCGCTCGCGATAATACCGTCGGAATCATCGAAGGTTTCGCCGAGCAGGTGAACCCAAAAGCACCTGCACCTGAGCTGGTGAATCTCTTATTGAAATATGTTGATACAGAACCTTTATCGGCGACTGACAAAGCGCTGGTAGCCATTAAAAAAGAAGCCGCAATTTTGATGTAAATTTCAGGGCTGCGTAAAACATTGACCATCACGTCGCTTGCCGTAAATTACTGGTATGCAATTATTTATGCTTAGGAGGTTCCGTATTCTTCTGATTTTAAAGGCTTTGCATTCGCGGTTGTAAATAGTTATACAGTCGAAAAAAAAAATTAAAAAAAAAAGACCGTTCTCAATCTTTTTTTTTGGTAAAAATATACACACCTTTGTCTTCCTCCAATCGTAGAAGCTATTATGAGGTTTAAGTAGCGAGAAAGTTAGGGCACATCCAAAGCCTTCATTCGAAGTAATTCACTAATTTACTGATACTATTCAAATTCAACACGTACCGTGTGGAACTTAATTTTATTTTTTAACTACCAATTTTAAATGGGAATGGTAAAGGATTGCGTATCAGTATGGGACAATTGTCTCCAAACAATTAGGCGAAACGTCAACGTTCAGAGTTTCAAAACATGGTTTGAACCAATCAGACCAGTACGACTGGAAAATGATGCCTTGACTATTCAGGTACCCAACAAGTTTTTTTATGAGTGGTTAGAAGAGCACTATGTCGCTCTGTTAAAAATGACCATACGCAAAGAGTTGGGGGATTTGGGTCAATTGGAGTATCAAATTTTGACCGGGAAGCAGAAGCAAAGGCAACAATTAAATAAGAACATTGAAATATCTTCACAGGAACAAAATAGTTCAATAAAGGGCAACACACCGGGAGGCGTGGATGCCGCAAACATCAAAAATCCATTTGTTATTCCTGGCATTCGCAAGCTCAAGGTTGACCCTCAACTGAATCCTACCTATACGTTCGATTCATTCATTGAGGGCGACTGCAACAGGCTCGCAAGATCTGCCGGATTTGCCGTGGCTAAAAAGCCGGGAGGCACTGCATTTAACCCTCTAGTAATATTTGGTGATGTAGGATTGGGCAAGACCCACCTCGCCCATGCCATTGGCAATGAAGCTGCCAAACTCAACAACAACAAATCAGTGTTGTACGTCTCCTCTGAGAAATTCACCGGGCAGATTATAGAATCCATCAAGAATAATGCGGTCAACGATTTCGTCACCTTCTATCAGATGGTTGATGTTTTGATAGTCGATGACATCCAGTTTTTAGCGAATAAACAGAAAACACAGGAAATTTTCTTCCACATTTTCAACCAGTTGCACCAGAGTGGCAAGCAAATTATTCTGACGTCCGACCGGCCTCCGAAAGATTTGGACGGAATGGAGGAGCGCCTGATTTCCCGATTCAAATGGGGCCTGTCTGCTGACTTACAGATGCCCGATTTTGAGACTCGTGTCGCCATATTAGAAGCGAAAATGAATCGCGAAGGTGTGGACATTCCGAGCGATGTGGTGGAGTTTATCTGTTACAATATTCAAAACAACATTCGGGAACTCGAAGGGGTACTAGTTTCCCTTATTGCACAGTCTTCTCTCAACAGGCGGGAAATAGACGTTGACCTTGCAAAGGAGGTCATCCGGAATTTTGTCAAGCAAATCAATAAGGAGATAACCCTCGAATTTATCAAAAACCTCGTGGCTGACTTTTTCAATGTTCCTGTGGATAAACTGGGAGGTAAAACGCGCAAAAGACAATTTGTTATAGCCAGGCAACTCTCCATGTACCTGTCGAAAAATCTTACCGATAAGTCACTTAAATCGATTGGTGAAATGTTCGGTGGGCGTGACCACAGCACGGTTATTTATTCCATAAAAACAGTGCAGGACTTGATGGAAACTGACCTGGTATTTAAGGATACTGTAGCGGAATTGGAGAAGAAAATCAGGCTGAATCTGAACGAAAAATGAGAAGCAGATTGTTTGGGCTATGAAGTCTAAAAAAAATTCACCGTAGCGGCTTCTATTTGGATATTTCTAATTCTACATTACCTTTGCCGCCGCTTTGAAACAAGGCAATAAACGGAGACGTGGGTGAGTGGCTGAAACCACCGGTTTGCTAAACCGACAGTCTGGGAAACTGGGCTCGGGGGTTCGAATCCCCCCGTCTCCGCCAGAATATTTTGTTATTTTGGAACATCTCAAAAATACCATCGTTTCAGCCTTTTGCTTTGATAAATAAGAAGCCTTGCGCTAAAATAAAGATAACCTGCGCGGGGTGTGGCGCACAGTCCGGTTAGCGACTCTCGAATCTACGGGAGGCGCCGTAGGGTTCTCAAAAAGAGATTAAGAAATACGGGGTGTGGCGCAGTCCGGTTAGCGCACCTGCTTTGGGAGCAGGGGGCCGCAGGTTCGAATCCTGCCACCCCGACCACAAAAGCCTGGAATTCAGTGATTGCACTGAGTTTCGGGCTTTTTCATTTTACGGGAAGTAGGGTATCTGAAAATGCTACTGCTAAATTAATGTCTAATTAATTCAACTAAATCACGATGGACTCTTTATTCAGTTTGTAAAACAAAGCAGCTGTTAACACCGGTGGATATGGCGTCTTGGGCGAGGCCAAAGCGCAAGGCATGGTACCGCGTGGTACGAAAACCGGCATTCTCGACAGGACACCTGAAAAGGTGGAGGTTAAAGTGGCCGCAATCGAAGCCGCCGGTGGAGGTACCTTATCATTGGTGGCCGGCATGCTTGATGATGCCTCGTTGAACGTAGCTTGTGACTCCATCCTAAAAAGGTGGGGGAGGATTGGCATATTAATCAATGGTGCAGGAGGCAACATCTCTGGTGGCGCCATTCCGCCAGATGGAGAACTTCTTCATGCATCCTTTTTTAAATATGCAAAGAGTATTTGACTTCAACTTTGACGGTACAGTTTTGCCCACCATGATTTTCAGAAAACATATTGCAACTGCCTGCTCTGGCAGCATCATCAACATCTCGCCCATAACAGCGCAACTTGCTGTGACCTGAGTGACCGGCTATTCGACGGCGAAAGCAGCGGTGGACTGTTTCACCAAATGGCTGGCTGTAGAAGTGGCTTTGAAATATAGAGACTGTACCCGGTGAATGCCATTGCACCTGGTTTTTTTGTTACCCACCAAAATCGCTGTTAGTTGACCAACGAAGATGGCACATTCACTGACCGCTGTGCCGCCGTCATCAGAAATACCCCCGTCAGGCGTTTTGGCGTGCCAGAAGAAATGATTAACACAGCTATTTGGTTGGCCTCCGATGCTTCGCGATTCGTTACCGGCGTAGTGATTCCCGTGGCTGGTGGGTTCAATGCGTGAAGTGGAGTGTGATTATTATAGACGGATGAAGGGTCGCTCAAGTCTCCAAAACCATTCAAGAAGAGGCTTCTCTCAAAAATATGACACCGGAATCAAAGCACCGCCTCTCTGCCGGCATCATCGCCGGCCTGCCAGGGGTAGAGGAGGGTTATTCGTTGAAACAATTGTAGTCATCGCTGAACGAACACCTGGAAATTGGAGCTGTTGTTTCATTGGTTCACCCGATTGATTTTTTTAAGAAAAAGGCTCTATGTTGATTTGTTTTGGAAGTTAAAAACCGAGTATGTGCATCTCAGTCTATTGTTCACTTTGAGTACCCCCCTCTGAGGAGGGGGGCAGGTTGGGAGGGTTCAAATCAAACAGCAGAGTGAAAAGTAATCCTTTAGTTTTTATAGGCCTTACCCATACCATTCAACACCAAGCCGAAAAAACCAGCTTAAAAATATTAATTGACGCAACCGTTCAACGCCGGTGTCACGTAGTCTCACCTGT
>SCUG01000662.1 GCA_004297645.1 Saprospiraceae bacterium
CTCCGGCGGTGCCGGGGGGAGGGGATATTGGGGGCTTCGCCCCCAAACCCCTAAGCCAGCGAAGCCAGCGCCCAATACCCGGGATGGACAAAACCTAACGCTCGACAGTATAAAACTCAATGAACTCTTGGGGAAAATTATGAGCGACTCAATTAATTTGAATGAACTTGCTGCCAGGGAAAGCGAAACAGTAGAATGGAAAGAAAATGTTGCAGATATTGAGGATGTGATTAAAACAGCCATTGCCTTCGCCAATGACTTTTTGAACCTCGGAGGTGGTTACATCGTTTGTGGTGCAAAACAGAGTGAGGATGTACATGGCTTTCCAATGGTCGAACAAATTGGATTAACAGCGGGACGTCTAAAAGAAGTAAAAGATGAAGTTGTCAATACACTTTGGAACCCCAACAAAGTTAGCCCGCCTATCATCCCCAAGGTAGATGAAATTGAAGTACCCGGAGACCCATCCAGAAAAATATTGGTTTTCACGGTGGACGCCGGACAAAGCGCCCATACCTTCAAAAGTGGAAAGGACCACACAGCAAGATATTTTGTCAGAACGGAGTCCAATACGCGGGGAGCGACAAACGGCATTCAAAGGGAACTGCTGAGGCGCAAGGAGCAGCTTGAGCCATGGGACAAAAGAATAAACCAGAAAGCGGAGGTTGCCGACCTCGACCAACTTCTTCTTCGCCAATACTTGCAAGACATGAAGCTTTGGTCGCCCAGCAAGACTCTTGATGAGTACCTCTCCGACAAAGACAAGATTGAAGAATTCATCCCCCCCTTGCTCGGCAGGCTGGGCATCGGCAGGCCCCTGCATCCCAAAAACTTTTCGCTCATGGTTTTTGGCAAAAGCCCCATTGATTTTTGCCCGGGGGCTTACGCTATTTTCACCCTTTTCGACGGACCGGACCGAAGCAGGCAGCATGGCGAAGCCCAGTGGATTACGGGTTCAATAGTCGAACAAGCCAGGAAGCTCATTGAGCTGCTCAACATCGAGTCCTCCATTGCCATTGACAAAAGCAGCGAAGTGGCTAACCAAGCCAAATACCCGAAAATTGCCTTGAAGGAAGCGGTGGTGAATGCAATCGTTCACCGGGACTACGAAACGGACCAGCCCGTTCGGGTGGAAGTGTACAGCAACCGCATAGAAATTTATTCGCCGGGAGGGCTGCCTTACAATTTGGACAAGGAGAAATTCAAAAAGGGGAATGCCAAGGCTTCGTGGAGAAACCAGGCGTTCGGCAGAATATTCACCCGGCTGAACCTTGCCCAGCACCAAGGCTCCGGCATCGGAAGGATAATCGAGTCCATGAAGGAGGAGGGATGCCCCGCTCCCAGCTTCGAGGTGGAAAGCGAAAGCCTGACTTGTATTTTGCCTGCGCATCCCAGACACCAAATTATGAAGCTCTTGTCGGATGCAGAAAGTGAAATCGTAATAAAAGACTACCAATCCGCATACAAGAAAGTGCGTGAGATTTTAAAGCAAGACGTGTACAATTACAGGGCTGTTGAATTGTTTTGCGAAATCAATATGCTCCTGAATTCCCCTGAAAAAGTCTTGGAGTTTTTGTTGGCTAATAAAATTGATTTCGAGCAAGTCCGGCCGAACACACTCATCGCATTGTCAGAAACACTCAGCATTGTCAAAGATAACAGGCAAGCCGAAGAATTATCCAAAAACCTCTTGAGCCGCGCAGCAAGTGGAAGGCTGGAAGAAAGGCAGCTTGTCAAAGTGGCTTACACGCTGAAAAAGCTTGGAGAAAACAAAAAAGTGATTGAATTCATTGACGATGTTTTTTCAAAATATCCGAACTTGGCGAACGGTTCCAATTTGCTTCAGCAAAGAGCCAGGGCAGCAATTGACTTGGCGAAACTGTGTAAAAGCACGATTCTTGAAAGGGCTTCAAGCTACCGAATACGAACGAAAGCAAGGGAGGATTTTGAAAAGTACAGACAACAAGCGGAAAGAGATTTGAACAGCGCTTTTCAGCACGCTGAAAGCCCAATTGACAAAGAGTGGATTTCAAAAGATTTGGAGTATTTGAAAAACCATCCCGACGTCAATTTAGAAAAACCCCGGCAAAACAAGTCACTCTTTTTAACCAATTTGCCAATGGATGTAAATGAAACTCAAATACGGCGAATCTTTGAGCGTTTTGGAGAAGTGTATAAAGCCCACTTAAATCAGAATGATGCAGGAAATTTTAATGGTTCTGCAGTAATCAGGTATAAAAGGTATGAAGACGCATTTAAAGCTTTTCAAAACAGGTTTGACCTAACAATAGGTCAAAAAAAGATTTTTGTAAACTGGAAGAAAAATAAGTAAATACTTTTTACCATGAAATTCAACAAATCCCGCTCACTCAAATTCCTGATGCTGGCACTCGTGCTGCTCATCGGCCTGGCCACTACCTTCACCACCACCACCGGCAACTACTTCGAAATCGCCAAAAACATCGAGATTTTCACCAACCTCTACAAGGAAATAAACACCTATTACGTGGACGAAACCGACCCCGCCAAGCTCATGCGCACAGGAGTGGATGCCATGCTGGGGAGCCTCGACCCGTACACCAATTATATTTCCGAAAGCCAAATAGAGGGCTACCGGTACATCACCGAAGGCAGGTATAATGGCATCGGAGCGGACATCCGCATCATGGATAACCTGCCCACCATCGTGGCACCTTACGAAAATGCGCCGGCCCAGAAAGCCGGCCTCAAAGCTGGTGACCAGATTTTGGAAATAGACGGCAAAGACGCCGAAGGCAAAACGACTAACGAGGTCAGCGCCATCCTCCAGGGGTACCCCGGCACAGAGGTGAATCTGACCATTCGCCGGCCTGGCGAAAGTCAAAAACTAAAAATCACCCTCGTACGCGACGAGGTAAACATCCCAAACGTACCTTATTCTGGCATGGTGTCGGAAGACGTCGGCTACATTGCCCTGACGACATTTACGCGCGACGCTGGCAGCAATGTGGGCCGTGCATTGAGCGACCTGAAAGTGGAACAACCCAACCTGAAAGGCGTGATTCTCGACCTCCGGGGAAATGGCGGAGGGCTGTTGGCCGAAGCCGTAAATGTTTCCAACGTGTTTATCAATAAGGGAGAACTTGTCGTGTCCACGAGGGGTAAGGTGAAAGACTGGGACCGCAGTTTCAAGACCTTGAATATGCCTGTGGATATTGATGTGCCACTGACGGTGCTCATCAACAAAAATTCTGCCTCTGCCTCCGAAATTGTTTCCGGTGTCATTCAGGACCTCGACCGGGGTGTGCTCATCGGCCAGCAAAGCTATGGCAAGGGCCTCGTGCAAAACACCCGCGACGTGGGCTACAACGCCAAAGTGAAAATGACCACGGCAAAATATTACATCCCCAGCGGGCGCTGCATTCAGAGCATCGAATATCACAACGGAGAGCCGGCGCACATCCCCGACAGCCAACGCACCCCTTTCAAAACCCGCATTGGCCGCACAGTGCTCGATGGCGGCGGGCTGAAACCCGATATCTCCCTCGACCCCGATGGGGGTAGTGACATTCTTAAAACCCTCGAAGAAAAAAACATCATTTTTAATTACGCCACTCAATGGGCATTGAATAACCCGCCGGTTCAAAGTGCCACGGATTTTCATTTCACCAAATGGGATGACTTCGTTCAGTTTTTGGAAAAGAAGAATTTCGATTTCAATACCGAAAGCGAAGCTTTGCTAAAACAGCTAAAAGAAAAATCTCAGGATAATGGCTATATCACCAGCGAGGATATAAAAACCCTTGAAACCAAAATCATCGAAGCCAAAAAAAGCGACCTGAACAAACACAAAGAGGCCATCACCGATCTCATTGAAAAGGAAATCGTCAGCCGCTATTTTTATGAAAAAGGAAGAATCAAAGTGGGCCTGCGCAACGACCTGGAGATTAAAGAGGCAGTCAAATTGCTGGGGGATAAGGCGAGGTATGGGGCACTGCTAAAGGGTTGATTATCTTATAAACCTTTCAAAACCTGATCATGCAAGCAATCAAATTCTCCGCCCAAGTCAAAAAAAACAATACCATTCAGGTACCTGACAAGTATGCCGGTTTGTTGAAGAACCGGAAACAGGTTAATATCATTATCCTGTTTGAGGAAGAAGAAAAAGGTTGGGAGCAATTGACTGTTCAGCAATTCCTCGATGGTTATGCTGAAGAAGACAGCCTTTACGATAAACTATGACAACATGCACCGTTTCGGCGACCTCGTACTCGTGTCTTTCCCGTTCACTGATGCTTCCGGCATAAAAAAGCGGCCTGCATTGGTGCTGTTGGATTTTGAAGATGGGGACGTGCTGGCCACCAGGGTGAGTACCCAATCTAACGGCTCGGAATTTGACGTTGACATTGCAGATTGGCAGGCATCGGGACTTTTGGCCCCCTCCTTCGCCCGTCTTCACAAAATGGCTACTTTGAGCAGCTCTTTGATTGAAAAAAAGTTAGGAACTTTGAGTAGGCAGGATGCCCCAAAAATAAAATATAAGCTCCAGCAGCTTGTAGAAACGATTATTAAATAAGACCAGCTCATGCACTACCATTCCCTCGGTCAGATTCCGCCCAAACGCCACACCCAGTTTCGCAAGCCCAACGGCGAGCTTTACCATGAAGAACTCTTCTCCACCGAAGGGTTCAGCGATATTTACTCGCTGCTGTACCACTGCCATCCGCCCACACAAATCGTGCAGGTGGGCGAGCCGTATTCCGTGGCGCCGGAGGTTGTTTCCGATAAACAACTGAAGCACCGCAGCCTGAAAGGTTTTCGCATCGCACCCGAAAACGACTATCTGAAAAGCCGCAAACCCGTGCTCGTCAACGACGACTGCAAAATCATACTCGCAGCGCCCCGTCAAAGCATGACGGATTATTTTTTCAAAAATGCCGATGCCGATGAAGTGATTTTTGTGCACGAAGGAACAGGAACCCTGCGCACCCTGTACGGCAATATCGAATTTGCCTACGGCGACTACCTCGTCGTGCCGAGAGGCACCACCTATCAGTTGGAATTCAACGGTGAAAACAACCGGCTGTTCATCGTGGAAAGTGCCAGCCCGGTTGAAACGCCAAAACGGTACCGCAACAACTACGGGCAACTACTCGAACATTCGCCGTTCTGCGAGCGCGACATCCGCAAGCCCGCTAACCTGGAGACCCACGACAAGCAGGGCGAGTTTCTGCTTTACATCAAAAAGCAAGACCAAATCTACCCCTACTATTACCTGAACCACCCATTCGACCTCGTGGGATGGGATGGCTTCGTCTATCCCTACGCTTTTTCCATTCACAACTTCGAGCCTATCACCGGCCGGGTGCACCTGCCGCCACCCATCCATCAGACTTTTGAAACGAGAGCCTTCGTCATCTGCTCTTTTGTGCCGCGGCTTTTCGACTATCACCCGAAGGCCATCCCCGCACCTTACAACCACAGCAACATAGACAGCGACGAGGTGCTGTACTATGTGGATGGCGACTTTATGAGCCGCAACAATGTAGAGCGCGGCCAAATCACGCTGCACCCCGGCGGCATCCCGCACGGCCCGCACCCCGGCACCGTCGAGAAAAGCATCGGCGCCAAAGAGACGCTCGAACTGGCCGTGATGGTGGATACCTTCCGCCCGCTGAAAATGACGGAATTTGCCGCCGGCATCGAGGATGTGGACTACTTCAAAAGCTGGCTCCCCAGTGCACATCGTGGCAATGGGGCGAAGGAGTGAAAAAAACTGGCCGGTACGGTTAATCTAACTTCCCAGTTCAAGGTAAAACCTCAAACTCTCCTCAATCAGTTTCTCCTCGTTTGATTGATTTTTGACGGCTTGGCCCAATATTGCCTATCTTCCTTGCATCCCGGGAAAACATGTTAAGTAACGTGTGCGAAATAACATGCTCTTTTTTTCGGCGGCTTTGCCGCCGAAAAAAAGAACCCTTGCTGTTTTTTGGCCGCCGGAGGCGGCCCAAAAACAGCAACTTATTTTGAACAC
>SCUG01000663.1 GCA_004297645.1 Saprospiraceae bacterium
ATTCATTGCCCTCACTATTTGTACTAAGCCTATTTGGTTCTGGCTGCATCCCGATTACCCGGATGGCTAAAGTTGAATAGCAAATGTCAAATGGACAAAACCTGGCGTTCAAAAGTATAGTAATGATTAAAAAATAACTTCTCATTTTCGAGCGGGCGGGTTTTGAAACCCGCCGGTTTAGAAAGTAATAGAATGGCGGGTTTCAAAACCCGCCCGCTCAAGACCAACCCTGAGAAGTTATTTTTTCAACGTTACTTAGGGGGGGGCAAAGTTGACAACTTTACCCCCACCCCCTAAAATCTAAAAATGTATTCCCTCATAAATTAATGGGAGTTTTCCAAAATTACGCAGTCTTTTCGAGCGGCAGGGTTTTGAACCCTGCGTTTTCGTATCTGAAACGCAGGGTTCAAAACCCTGCCGCTCGAAATACCAGCATTTTTTGAGGGGATACCTAAACAACTTGTCAGAAACCAATTGACTGCCCACCTATACTCAGCGCCAGTGAGTTTAATTTACGACACAATGCTAAAGTGCCATCATTATTAGTTGCTCAAAGAAAACAATTCTTACCATTTTTTTACAGAATCTACCGCTTGAGCCGCATAATGCACCGTATTTTAGCGGGAGTAATCACACCCGCTATTTCATTAAAAATGAACCGCCATGAAAAGAATTGTACTCGTCCTCTCTCTGTTTTTTCCTTTTTTGCTCCTTTCGCAGGATTACGTGCAGGTGTCTTACGGCCCCGGCTACGTCAATCAGGACTACTACCGCCTGTCGGACGACGCTAACACCAGCATTCCCAACGTCAGTTGGGACATAGCTTTTACCGCCTTCGGCGACCAGGATGCCGGCATTTTTTTCAACGAAGCTGCCGGACTGACGCAAACGGAAATGGTGCTGTTCCTCGCACCCACCGCTAACTTCGACGACCCCATCGTCCCCGACAGCCTGGCACAGCGGCTGCTCAACGATGAGGTGAGCTGGGATTACGGCGCTTTCAACAGCACCCGCAACCCGGACGATTCGCTCGACTTCGGCTGGGGCACCCTCGAACCAGCCACCGGAGTTGTCACCGGAACGGCGGTTTTTGCCGTCCAGTTCAGAAACGGCATGTACCGGAAAATCCAAATTCAGTCTCTCGACCAGGGGGTCTATACTTTTAAAACCGCTGACCTCGACGGGGCCAACGAAGTGACCTACACCGTAGATAAAGCAGATGCCGCCGGTGATGGTTTCCTGTATTTCTCCCTCACATCGGGCGCCCTTTTGGCCAACCCTCCCGCCGGGTGGGACCTCCTCTTCACCCGTTACAGCACGCCCCTTGTGGACAACACCGGCGTTACCTTTGACTTCTCGCTGAGTGGTACACTTTCGGCCAGGGGGGTGCAAGTGGCACAGGCCAATGACGTGGACCCCGAAACGGTACAATACTTAGATTATGAAGACTCCCTCGGCACAGCGCCCGACATCATCGGCTGGGACTGGAAGATATTTGACAACGGCTGGGTACTCCCCGCCGGCCGGGTCTATTTCGTCAAAACAGCAGCCGGGCAGGTTTGGAAAATCATCTTCTTCACCTTCGACGGCTCCAGCACCGGCAATGCAGTATTTTCAAAAGAGCAAATCGGCACCGTCAACGCGTTGGAGTCCAAGGGGGATTTCACCAGCCTCGATGTGTTCCCCAACCCGGTGAGCAGCGAGGCTACACTTGCATTTTCCATGAAAAAAGCCGGCAGGGTGCAGCTACTCCTCAGCAACTCGCTGGGCCGCGAAGTCTGGTCGGGAACAATATCCGCACACGCCGGATTCAATGTATCGGAACTCCCGGCATTCGAGGTGCCTGCGGGTCAGTATTTCCTGTCGGCCCGTTTCGAGGGAGAGGTGGTGACAAAAAAGCTCATGAAATTTTGAGCTGACGCTTTGGCCTAAACCACGCCCTCCCTCAGAAGCTCCCGGCATCGAGAAAGCGGCCAATTTAAATTTTCCAAAGGAGGCCCGCTGTTGCGCAACAATGGGCCTCCTGCATTGTGGCCGCTACATTCCCGCGCTTCTCCGCCACTAACCTTTGCGGCAATCGTCAGGATTTCTTATTTTGCCAGCTCTTCATTTTTACTCATCCAAATTTAGTCAAGATGGCAACTTATACCCTTCACGTAAACGGAAAAAAGAAAGAGGTAGAAGTCAGCCCCGGCACACCGCTGCTGTGGGTCTTGCGCGACCACCTCGGGCTTGTGGGCACGAAATACGGCTGCGGCATCGGGCAATGCGGCAGTTGCACCATTCACCTCGACGGCAACGCTGTGCGCTCCTGCTTGCTCCCCGTCGAAGCCGCCGGGAATCATGAAATCGTCACCATCGAGGGCTTGTCGGAAAAAGGCAACCACCCCGTTCAGGAGGCATGGAATGAGGAAGATGTGCCCCAATGCGGTTATTGCCAGACCGGGCAAATTATGAGCGCCGCCGCCCTGCTGAAAAACAATCCCCACCCGACTGACGACGACATAGACCAGGCCATGACGGGCAACATTTGCCGCTGTGGCACCTACCTCCGCATCCGAAAGGCCATTCACACCGCCGCCAATAAAATATGACGTGCCGCTGCCATGAAGCCATGACACACAGTTCCTGAACTTTCAAATCTCATCATCATGCAAGCACAAGTAAAATTTGACCGCCGCTCTTTCATAAAAGTGACCTCCGTCGCCGGAGGGGGCGTCCTTTTCGGTTTCAATTTTTTCGCAGGAAGCGCACCAAACGCCGCGGCCAGCGTGCCATTGGAATGGTTCGATATGAATGCCTTTTTGAAAATAGCCGCCAATGGCACCATCACCATCATGTCGCCCAACCCCGAAATTGGGCAAGGGGTAAAAACAGCCATGCCTATGGTCGTAGCCGAAGAACTCGACGTGGACTGGGCCGATGTCGTGGTGGAGCAGGCACCCTTGGACACAGAAAAATACCGGCGGCAGGTGGCCGGGGGCAGTGGGTCGCTGCGCTCGAGTTGGGATGCGCTGCGCCGCGCCGGCGCCACGGCCCGGCAAATGCTCGTTAACGCCGCAGCCCAAAAATGGCAGGTAGATGCCACCGAATGCACCACCGCCAGCGGAAAAGTGCTCCACAAGGCCAGCACAAAATCCGCCAGCTACGGCGAGCTGGCGGCAGCCGCGGTCGCGATGGAGGTGCCTGAAAACGTGGAGTTGAAAGATCCCAAGGATTTCAAACTCATTGGCACTGCCATCAAAAATGTGGACAACCAAAAAATCATCACCGGCCAGCCACTGTTCGGCATGGACACCCAACGCGAAGGCATGCTCATCGCTATGGCCGTGCACCCGCCGGCCTTCGGCATGAAGTTGAAATCGGTGGACCACAGCAAGGCCACCGCCATGCCCGGCATTGAAAAAGTGGTCACTTTTGACAACATCGTAGCCGTGACCGGCCGCACCACCTGGGAGGTGATGAAAGCAAGGGAAGCCTTGAAAATAGAATGGGAAACTGACACCCCGCCCGAAAATACCGCCGGCCACAACCGCCTTCTCGATGAGGCTTTGTTGAAACAGCCGGAAGAAATAGCCCGCAAAGACGGCGACCCCGAAAAGACTTTTCGCACGGCCGCCAAAATTTTTGAAAGAACCTACGAAGCACCTTTCCTCCCGCACAATACCATGGAGCCGATGAACTTCTTCGCCGGCGTCAGAGATGGCAAAGTGGAACTGCTCGGCCCCATCCAAACGCCGGAAGGCACCCGGCGCTACGTGGCCGAAAAACTTGGCGTAAACGAAAGCAGCATCTCCCTGATGCTCACCCGCATGGGCGGCGGCTTTGGCCGCAGGCTCAATGGCGATTTTGTGGTGGAAGCCGCCATGATTTCCAAATTGGTGGGAGCACCCGTCAAACTCATGTACACCCGCGAGGATGACATGACGAAAGGCGTTTACCGGCCCATGCTGAAATCAACCTACCGCGCTGCTTTGGATGCACACGGAAACCTCATTGGCTTTCACGTGCGCGGCGCAGGTATAAATGGCGATGCCGTGCGGCCCGATAATTTCCCCGCAGGGGCCATCGCCAATTACCTGGCAGAAAACCACCAGCTCGAATCGAACATCACCACGGGAGCCTGGCGCTCGCCAGTGCACAACTTCGTGGGCTTTGCCGAGCAATCATTTCTCGAAGAATTGGCCGTCGAAATGGGCAAAGACCCCGTGCAGTTCCGGCTGGAATTATTGGAAAATGCGAAAAATAATCCCGCCGGCGAACTCCAATACGACCCAGACCGCTTCGCCGGCGTCATCAAATTAGCCGCCGAAAAATCGGGATGGGGCACCGGCAAGGCGGGCGTGCATCAGGGCTTCGCCGCCTATTATTCCCACAACACCTACGTAGCCGAAGTGGTGGAGGTAGTGATGCAAGAGAATCACCCGAAGGTGAAGAAAGTATGGTGTGCCGTGGACTGCGGCATCGTCGTCAACCTCAGTGGTGCCGAAACGGAGGCCGCAGGAGGCATCATTGACGGCATCGGCCACGCCCTGTATGGCGAGCTGACGTTCAAAGACGGCGCACCCCAACAGCAAAACTTCAACCGGTACCAACTGATACGAATAGGTGACGCCCCCGAAGTAGAAACTTTCTTCGTCAAAAATGAAGAGCCGCCCACGGGATTAGGAGAACCCACCCTGTCGCTGGCGCAAGGCGCATTGGCCAATGCCCTCTCGGCTGCCACCGGAAAGCGGCTGTACAAACAGCCATTCGATGCAGCGTTGAAGGCGTTGGGATGATTTCACTATGCTTCCCTCCAATAGGTTTTGTGCAAATAGGGGCTTGGGGG
>SCUG01000065.1 GCA_004297645.1 Saprospiraceae bacterium
AAATCGCCAGCCTCGATGGCAGCGTTGGTGCTGCCTGAGGCATTGGAGACGATGAGCCGCTCCACGCCGAGGGCTTTCATCACCCGCACAGGGAAGGTCACCTGCCGCATGGAATAGCCCTCGTAATAATGAAAACGACCCGCCATTGCAACGGCAGGAGCACCCGCTAATTTTCCAAAAATGAGCTGTCCCCGGTGGCTCTGCACCGTTGACACGGGGAAATGCGGAATGTCTTTGTAGTCAATGGCTGTCCCGGCTGCTATTTCATCGGCCAGCCTGCTGAGGCCGGTGCCGAGGATGATGCCGGTGGCGGGCTGGAAATTCGTGTGCTGCCGGATGAATGCGACGGCTTCCTGAATCTGGTCGTAAAGCATATCGGTAAGAATGGTTGCGGGTTTATGTTTTCGGGGCGTCATTGTTCCTTTCTCCTTTTTCATCTGATAATCGTCACATCTCCTTCGTACAGCACCACGACGCCATCAATGAATTCCACTTCGGCGAGATAGGCGAACACGGCGGGGTCCATTTCTTTGCCTTTAAAGAAGCCATTCCAACCACTTGGTTCATTATTCAGTGGGAGGTTGGCGCCATCGAAGACGAGTTCGCCCCAGCGGTCGAATATTTTCAGCTTGCGCACGCTGCGGGCCGCCGGGCCGCCATACACGGTGAAGAAATCATTCACGCCGTCGTTGTTTGGCGAAAAGGCATTGGGAATGTAGATGGGGCGGTTGAGGATGACGATGATGGTGACGGAATCGGTGGCAGAGCAGCCGTCGGCATCAACCACAGTGATGTAATAGGTGGTGGTGCTGGCCGGCAATGCTGCCGGGCCGGGGCAGTCGTTGCAGTCCAGCGTTTGCGAAGGTGTCCACGTGATGGTCACGGGGTGGAACAACGGCGTGATGAGCGCCCGGATGTCTGCGGTATAACCCAAGTCTATGGTTTGGTCCTCGCCAGCATCCACGAGGAGGGGCGGCGGCTCGGTCACTGTGGCCTGTGCCGTGAGGAGGCAGCCACGGCTGTCGCGCACTATGGCGTCGTAGGTGCCTGCAAACAGGCCGCTGAGGTTGGGGCTGGTTTGGAAATTTACGCCATCGGCGCTGTATTCATAAGGCGGCGTACCGCCGGTGGCGCTGGCCGTGATGATGCCACTGTTGTTGCCGTGACACACGACGTTTGTCACGGCCAGGGTGAGAAGAAGTTCGGGCGGTTCGATGATGGCGGCATCCGCCGTGGATGTGCACCCGGCGGCATCGGTCACGGTCACGGTGTAGGTACCCTGGGCCAGGTTGCTGATGGTTGGTTCCGTGCTGCCATTGTTCCAAAGGTAGGTATAGGCGCCTGCGCCGCCCGAAGGCATGGCGGTGATGGAGCCATCCTGCTCACCAAAGCAGCTAATGTCAATGGGGTCCATGCCGGTGAGCAGTGGCGGATAGTCCACCACTACTATGGTGAAATTGGCATCGCACCCGGCCGCATCCACGACGTACACATCATACGTGCCCGCTGGAATATTCGTCAGGAAGCTATCGGCCTGAAGGCCGTTGCCGAAGTCGTACTGAATGGGATAATTGGCGATGGCGATGGAAATGGAAATGCTGCCGTCGGAGCCACTGTTGCAGGTGGGCGGCATGACAGGATTAACGCCGGCTTCCAGGCTCAGGCCTTCCGGCACGACGATGTTGTAATCTTGCACGCAGCCGTTGGAATCCTGCACGACCACATGGTAGGTGCCTGTTTCCGCATTGATGAGCGAAGTGTCCGGAAGAAAGACGCCGGAATCCTGCCAATTGAAAAGGTACGGTGGTGTGCCACCCGAAACGCTGAGGTAAATGCCACCGGTTTGGTCATCCGGTCCGCAGTAGTCGGTGATGACGGTGGGGGTGGCCTCCGGCAGTGGCAATACGTCCACGGTTTGAATATCCGTCACGATGCAGCCGGCATCGCTGGTGACGGATAACACGACAGACTTGAGGCCGGGGGTGCTGTAAGTGACGTTGTGCGGGCCGGGGCCGGTAGCCGTAGCCGGCGAAGCGCCGGGGCCGAAGTTCCACTCCCATTTCACGATACCTTCGGGCGATGAAGAGGCATCGGTAAAAGTTAGCGCTTCATTCAGACAGACAGTCTGTGAGGGAGCCACCGTGAAAGCGGCTTCCGGCCCCAGGAAGGTACCCGACCCGCCGAACTCGATGGAAAAGCCGTTGCCTGTGTTGCTGTAGTTGTTGATGATGAGGGCATAACTCACGCCGGGTACCATCTGAATGGCAGAGACGAAATTGTTTTGCCCCGGGGCGCAGCCAGGAAACTCATCCGTATCTGTTTCGCTGATGCTCAGGCCGGTGGGGCCGGTGCAGATTTCCCAGTTGGAGAAGGGTTGGCCCACGTTTTCGCCGGCTGCTTCGCAGCGTATTTTCACTTTGTTGGCGCAATCGTCCAGCCCTCCGGGCAATTCGAAAATGGCAAAATCAATGTCGTCGGAGGGGTTGGTTGGCGTGATGGTGAACGACAGCGTGCCGGCGTCTTTGCAGGTCCAGCGGTACCAGGCGCTGGCAAACTCCGCTTGTATGCAAATGCCAGGGTCGAATTCGTTGTCGAGGTTGCCCACACCAACGAGGCTTTCCACGGTGAACGAAGATTTGTCGCAGAGCACTGGCCCGGTGGGGCAGTCGCCGCTGGGGTCGGGCACGGCGTTGAAATTGTTGACACAAAGCTGGAAAGTGCCGGTGGCGCCATTGCGGGCATCCACACGGATGAAATAGGTTTGTCCCACTTGCAACGGCCCGGCGAACGTCTCCACGATATTATTGCCGAAGCCATCGGAAGCACATGCCACCTCGGCCAGGTTATTGGCGGCACAGGCGCCGGTATAAATGGCAAACTGCGGTGTGACCATGCTGCCGCCGGATGAGCTGGGACCCGGTGTATTTCCGATGACAGTCACTTGTAGCGTGGTGGCTATCGCCACGAAAGAAAACCACACGTCGTGCGTAACATCCGGGAAGCAGTTAGGCTGCGGGATGTTGCCGCTTAGCGTGGCCCCGGCATTGGAATAGGCCGCCGTTGAGGAGCACCAGTTGGAGATATTGGAAAGCACAAAGGGGGTGCTACATTCGTCATTGGAAGGTTGAGCCGCTGCGGTCAGTGCGAAAAAAAAAGGGCTAAGGAGGAAAAGGAGAGTGCAGAGTTTTTTCATTCCATAGAATTTATACATTCGCGGCAAAAGCCCGCCTGGTGTAATAATTAAAAGGTAACGCAATGGCTTAGCAACGTGCGCAAAATAAGATGTGTGTTTTTTCGGCGGCTTCGCCGCCGAAAAAACACATCCTTGTTCTTTTTGAGGCCGCCGGAGGCGGCCTCAAAAAGAACATCTTATTTCGAACACGTTACTTAGGCAAAAGTACGGCATTGTTGAAGGAAAACTGGCATTTTGGCGCCATTGAACCATTAATACATAGCAACCATGCTACCCAAAAAAATGTACTTTTGCGCTGCGCAAAAGACGTAAGTACGCAAGGGCCGGGTTGGGAGGCCCACAGAAAAACGATGAAAAAAAACATCCCTAATATCATCACGCTGCTCAACCTGTTTTTTGGTTGTTGTGCAGTGGCATCTCTGCTGTATGGACAATTCGTGCAGGCTTTCTTTTTCAGCTTCGCCAGCGGAGTGGCCGATTTTCTCGACGGCACCTGTGCCCGGGCGCTGAAGGTGAAATCACCTTTCGGCAAGCAGTTGGATTCGTTGGCCGATATGGTTTCTTTTGGCTTAGTGCCCGGCATGGTTTTGTACATGCTGTTAGTCAAAGGGTTTGCCGGTAGAGATGTGTTGCCCATTCAACTTACCCTGGCCGCATCGCCAGCATTTCTCGTCACTTTGTTCGCTGCCATCCGGCTGGCCCAATTCAATCTTGACACCCGTCAGTCTGAAAATTTCATCGGTATGCCTACGCCGTCGGCCACCCTGTTTGCCGTGGGGTTGATGCTGATTTATAACTTCAATTCCTTTGGCTTGGCCAAGGTGGCCACCCACCCCGTTTTTTTATACCTGACCGTAGCCGTGTTGAGCTGGCTGATGGTGGCCAAATTCCCCATGTTCGGCCTTAAATTTAAAAACCTCGCTTGGCAGGGCAACCAGATTCGGTTTATCTTTGCCGCCGTCACTATGGCGATGGTGGTGTTGCTGAAAGAAGCCAGCTTCTCGCTCATCATCATAGTGTACGTGCTTTTTTCCACCATAGACAATTTTATCCACGGCGGACGCCGGGCGGCGGACGGTTAAAAAATCCTCCCCCGTGGTCCGCGTTCACCATGTATCGTTCACCGCTCATGAAATATCAAGCAGAAATAGACATCATGCCGCATAAAGAACTGCTCGACCCGCAAGGCAAGACAGTCGCTCACAATATGCACAACCTCGATATTAGCGGCGTGGACGACATCCGCATCGGCAAGCACATCCACATGACCCTCGAAGCCGCCTCAAAAGAAGATGCCATCTCCAAAATAGACGATGCCTGCAAAAGGCTCCTCGCCAATATGATTATGGAGACTTACACCTTCACCGTCGAACAGGTGTAAGGGTGCCAAGGTATCACAGTATCATTGGTTTTTCACAAGGGCGCAGGGTACTTTTGCCGCAACACCATAACACCGCAACAAATCCATGCTCTACCTCGTCCCCACACCCATTGGCAATCTGGAAGACATGACCCTGCGGGCACTGCGGGTGCTCAAAGAGGTGGACAGGATTCTGGCGGAAGATACCCGCGTGACGCGGCGGTTGCTCCAGCATTACAGCATCACGACGCCGCTCTCTTCATTTCATGCGCACAACGAGCATAAAATCACCGGTGGCATTGTCGAAGAGTTGAAGAACGGTGCCAGCATCGCCCTGGTTTCCGATGCCGGAACTCCCGGTATTTCCGACCCCGGATTCCTGTTAGTGAGGGCATGCGTGACAGAGGGGGTTGAAGTGACGTGTTTGCCGGGTGCCACGGCGTTTGTGCCTGCGTTGGCTGCATCGGGCCTGCCTTGCGACCGCTTCCATTTCGAGGGTTTTTTGCCCCATAAAAAAGGCCGCCAGACGCGGCTGGAATACCTGGCTGCATTGCCACATACCTTTGTGCTGTACGAGTCGCCCAACCGCCTGCTGAAATGCCTTGACCAACTGGCCACTTTTTGCAGCGCCGGACGCATGGCCTGCGTTGCCCGTGAATTGACCAAAATCCACGAGGAAATACGCACGGATACGCTGGAAAACCTGAAGCTGCATTTTGAATCGAAAAATGTGAAAGGCGAAATCGTCGTTATGGTAAGCGGTGCATGAGGTTTAGAATGTTTAGTTAAACCTGCTCAACCTCCGCCACCCAAAACGGAAGTTTAAAACCTGCCCAAACCAAAATTCACACTTGTTTCACCATGAAATTTTACTTGCCAATGTTGGCCGCACTAACCATCCTTTTGCTGTTCACTGCCTGCCATCGGGAAGATAGCAGGCGCGACATTGAGGATTTTTATTTCCCCCTCCGGGAATTGAAAGACGGGAAGGTGTACGAATACCGCTCCGTGGGCAACCCCAACGACCCGCCGATGTACTGGCATTACCAAACCGAGGAAAAAGACGGCAGCCTGTACCTCCTCGGTTCGGCTTACGACCCTGCGTTTTCGCCCGACCAGTTTGCCCGGGAAGAGCGCGTGGGCAACGGCATGTTACTCAGCGAATTTTACACTTACGACAGAGACAGCACCGGCACCAAACAGGAGGTGAAAGCCAGCATCGAAGAAGCCAATGTATTCCCGTTCACCGTGCGGGATACGCCGGGCGTGCTACTTTCTACCATCCGCTGGGAGCCATTGAATCAACCCGGCTCCATCACCCTGATTCGCAACCGGCAGTTCGGCAGCGATACTACTTTTACCTTCGGCGGAAAAACGTTGCCCGCTGTGAAATTCAACGTCTTGGAGCTGATTGATAATAACACGGAGGGGCATCTGGAACTGGAGTACCCCGCTGAAGAAATTTACGCCAAAGGCGTCGGGCTGATTTATTTCCGCAAAGACATAGATGAAAAATGGCGGATGGAGTACCAGTTGACAGCCATTTACACCATGCCGGAATTTGAGGAAAAATTCAAACTGAGGATTGCGTCGTTGGCGCATTAGTGTATTGGTGTATTTTGGCGCATTGGCGTGTTAGCTTTGCCAAGGTTCTCCCAATACACCAACCAACCGAAAAAGATGAAACGATTATTTCTCCTACTGTTTTTCGGGTCGTTTTTCACGGCCAACGGGAAGGCACAGATAGCTCCGCCCGTTTTTTTGTGCGTGAAGGGCGACACCCTGCTTTGGAGTTTGCCCGTCAATTCCTGTGGCCCATTCAACAGTTACGACATCTATTTCAGCACCAACGCCGGAGGGCCGTTCTCCCTGCTGGCCGCCGTTACCAGCCCCGTGCAGGATTTCTATTTTCACCCCAACCCCACTGGCGAGACGAGGTATTATTACCTCGTGAGCAACTACGACTGCCCCGGACAGTTGGCGCCGCCCTCGGACACGCTCGACAACCGCCCGCCGGAGATTTCCCCTATCCGAAGGGTGTCGGTGGAAGGCGGGCAGGTGCTCGTCAGTTGGGCGCCCAGCCCTTCGCCCGAAGTTCTCGCCTACGTCATTTATCGCGAAACGAGCATCGGCGTGGTGCCCATTGACACGGTTTTCAGCGGCACCACTTATCTCGACCCACAGGCCGCACCGGGCAATCAGCCGGAAGCCTATTTTGTCAATGCCCTCGACGGGTGCGGGAACACGAGCATTTTCGACCTGCCGCACAATACCATTTTCCTGGAATACTCCGTCAGCCCGTGCAGCCAAACCATTGAACTCAATTGGAACCCATACCAAAACTGGGCGAATGGCGTGGCCGGACAAGAGCTGTGGGTGGGGGTAAATGGCGCAACGCCTTCCCTGTTCACCCCCTTAGACGCCGGGGCCACCGCCTGGTCTTTCAAAAATGTGGTGGATGGCAACACCTACTGTTTTTTCATCCGGGCACAAGAGCAGGTCACCGGCGAAGAATCGAACTCCAACGAGGTTTGTGTAGTGGCAGACGTCGTGCGGCCCATGAAAGATTTTTATGTAAAAACCGTGTCCGTGGCTACAAGTGGTGCTGTTGAAATAACCTGGTACTGGGACTCTTCGGCAGAGATTAACACCGTGGATATATTGCGGTCGGACCACAACGGCAACTACCAGATAGCTGCCACTCAACCTGCGCCCCTGCCGCTCCCGCCCGCCTGGAATTACACAGACCAAATCGCCACCCCCGCTGCCGGAAAACTGTTTTATAAAATACAAACCACAGACAACTGCGACACCGTGGTGCAATCAAGCTACGGCTCCACGATTTTCCTTTCGGGCACACCACTTACCGGCCACATCAACCAACTGAACTGGACGGCTTTGGACATTCAATATGCCACGCCGGCAGCATATGATTTGTACCGCTCGGTGAATGGAGTGGAGGCGAAAATTGCCAGCCTGATGGCCGCTGACACAGCTTATGCCGACGCCTTCGACCCCGCTGATTTTGGCGGCACGGCGGCTTGTTATTACGTATTGGCCAAAGGAAACCTTGCCCTCCCCGATGGCAGCCAAACCAGCATTCAGAGCCGCTCGAATACAGTGTGCGTGGAGCAACCCCTGCGCATATACGTGCCCAATGCTTTTGCACCCAACGGCGTCAATCAGGAATTCAGGCCCCTCATCGTACCGCAGGATGTGGCGGATTACGAGCTGCGCATTTTCAATCGCTATGGGGAACAGTTGTTTGAGTCGCGCACACCTGGCGACGGATGGGGAGGTGAAAAGAACGGGAAGCTGCTGCCACAGGGAGTTTATGTTTACCGCATCAAAGTGGTGCAGTCGAGTGGAAGGGAGGAACTCAAAACCGGCACGGTATTGTTGCTCCGGTGATGCTGCATTTCGGGATGAAAAATTATTTAAAGTGAAAATGCAACCAAAGGCGATTTCAAAAGTTAGAAGTCTTTATATTTGCCTCCCTTTTTAAAGAAAAGGTTTTTGGTCGGTTGGCCGAGTGGTTAGGCAGAGGTCTGCAAAACCTCGTACAGCGGTTCGACTCCGCTACCGACCTCTCCTCGAAAGGCCCTTCAGCTAATACAGTTGGAGGGCTTTTCTTTTTGATAGCCACCTTCCCGCCCTGCCTGATGCCTATGCCGGCCTTCGGTGTGGGATTCACTTCGGTCGCTGCTTATCCCGGATATTCCACGAAATTTCTCTGTGTTTCGTACAGCCGCACGGCGAGGTCGTATTTTTTATCCAAATGAGCGCGGAGGATTTTCCAGATGATGAAGCAAATGTTTTCAGCGGTGGGGTTGAGGTCTTTAAACTCCCCGGTGTCCACGTTCAGGTTCTTGTGGTCGAAGCGCTTTTCTATTTGCTCGAAGATGAGGTCTTTCAGAATTTTTATGTCAATGAGATAGCCCGTTTCGGGGTCCACCTCACCGCTGACTTTCACCTCCATTTCGTAATTGTGGCCGTGGTAGCTGGGGTTGTTGCACAGGCCAAAGACCTGTTCGTTTTTCTCTTTGGACCAACTTGGATTGTGCAAACGGTGGGCAGCATTGAAGTGCGCTTTGCGGAAAACGGAGATTCTCATCGGCAGGTTTTTTCTGTTTTCGTTTTCCGGTTGAAACAATGCCGGGGCTTTTAAGTTGAGGCCACCAGCCAATTGTCGCCATGCCCGCACTTGCAATGCCAGCGACTATTTTCCATCAAACACTTGGCCTGTTTGTCTGTGTCCGGACGCCAGCTAATTGAGGGTAAGTCAATTTGCGGACAAAATTCTAAATGTCAAGTTTGGAGAAAAAAAGGATATTAATGGCGTCTTTGTCATTCAGAGTGGCAGTTGTTGTATATTCAACTCCTCTTTCAAGGCCTCAAGCACGACGAAATTATTGACTCATTCCCTGTTGACCTTTCGCTAACAAGCCGGAAAACACGGCACTAATACGAGCACGACTATTATTTCACTAATCTTAAATCATAATTTTATGACAAAGTTGTTTACCCTGATTTTTTGCTTTCTGACAGTGGGCGCTCTGAATGCGCAAATTCTGTTGGAAGAAAATTTTGAAGGCGGCGCTCCCGCCACCTGGACTCAGCAAACCGCAGCTACCGACGGCGGCTGGAAATTTGGCACCGCCGGCTCGCTTTCGAGTGCTTTTTTTCCGATTCCCGATAATGGTTCCAAAATCGCCGTCACCAACGACGACGGTTGCAACTGCGACAAAAATGCCGACTACCTGATTACACCCTCCATTGACATGTCGGGTGTAGCAGGTGCAAGCCTGAAGTTTGACCTGTTTTATGCCGGTGGCTCATACCAGGGTGTTCTGGAAGTGGCTACGGTGGAGGCTTCCATTGATGGTGGAGTGACGTGGACACAGGTGGAGGCGTTGCCTGGGGACGGCAACGGCTGGCAAAATAATCACATCATTGATGTTTCTGCTTTTGCAGGCAACGCCGGTGTGAGGTTTGCCTTCCATTACTCCGACGGTGGCGGTTGGCTTTATGGCTGTGCCATTGACAATGTCTCCGTTTACGTACCTGCTGCCAACGACGTTTCTCTGACCGGCTTGGACATCCCACGTTTTGCCCAGTTCGGTGGCGACGTGACCATCCAGGGCGAGGTCACCAACTTCGGCATCACCAACCTCGCCTCTTTCGACATTTCGTGGAGCGACGGTGTGAACACCTACACCGACCAGATTACCGGTGTAGATATTCCATACCTCGGCACCTACAATTTCACTCACAGTACCCTGTTCCCGCTCCCGCAAGCTGTGACCTATAACCTCACAGTCTGGGCCGATAACCCCAATAACGTTGCCGATGGCAACCCGAACAACAACCAGCAGGCCGGGGTGGTATCGGGCGTAACTTATATCCCCACAAAAAAAATGGTGGCCGAAGAAGCGACAGGTACCTGGTGCGGCTGGTGCCCCCGTGGTACCGATTGGATGGATTTTATGACAGCCAATTACGAGGACAGATTCGTCGGCATCGCCGTTCACAATGGCGACCCGATGACAGTAACTGCCTACGACAATGGCGTGGGTAACTTCCCCGGCTTCAGCGGCTATCCTTCGGTGATTGTGGACCGCCACGAAATCGTGGACCCTTCTGACCTGGAAAATGCAATGCCCTCTTCTCTGGCGAGAATTGCCCCTGTGGCCTCAGACATCACCGCCCAACTCGATGTGGAATCCAGAATGTTTACCTCCACCGCCACTGCCGAGTTCGTCACGGAAATGAACAACCTCGATTACCGCATGAACATCGTCCTTACCGAAGATGGCGTCCATGGGGCAAGCAGCGGTTTTGCACAGACTAACTATTATAGTTTTCAAAGCCAAAACCTGCCCGACCCTGTTTCGGGTGTTGGTCTTGACTGGCAAAATGAGCCTACTCCGGTTCCCGCTTCTCAAATGTGGTACAACCACGTAGGCAGGATACTCTCCGATGGTTGGGCAGGCGCAGCCGGCAGCATTCCTGCTTCCGTCACCGCCGGTGACGTAGCCACCAAAGATTACAGCATCCCCAACTTCCACTCCACTGGCTGGAATCCTTTCAACATGCACGCAGTCGTATTGGTGACGGACAACGCCACAGGCGAAATCCTCAATGCTGAAACTACTCCAATCGACGTCATCTGCCCCGCTGATTTGGGGCTTACTTTCAATGTGACGGATGCCACCACCAACGGCACCACCGACGGCACTGTCGCGGTGAGCGTGCCAGGTACTACTCCCGGCTTCCCACCGTACTCCTACGCATGGAGCAATGGCGAAACGACACCGTCCCTCACCAATGTTGCCCATGGCGATTACACGCTGGTGGTGAGTGACAAAATCGGTTGTACGCAGACCTACGATGTCACGGTTGGTTTTGTGACAGGCGTGTCAGAAATCGAAACCCTTACCAGCATTTCCCTGACACCGAACCCCGCCTCCACACTTTCCGTCCTCGATGTTCAATTCAGCAAAGCTGTGGACATGAGATTAGAAGTTGTGACTGCTGCCGGGCAGGTGATGTATAACGCTGCTGTCAATAACACATTGGGTGGGCAGTACAACCTCGATTTGGCCAGCTATGCCGCTGGCATTTACTTCGTAAAAATCAGCGTTGGCGAGCAGGCAAATGTGAAGCGTCTGATGGTCTCTAAATAGGAAGTTGGCACTTTAGCTTTTTAGGCAGTACCTAACGCTAAGCCGCTAACCTACCTCGCATGAAAAAGCCGCAGAGCATTTTTTGCCATGCGGCTTTTTCTTGTTGCACTTGTCCATCTTTCTGTTAACAAACTGATAAAGCACTTGAACGGGCAGTCAAATATTCCCACTTTGCCATCACTTTAGCAAGCCCCGGATAATAATTTCAACTATCTTTGCAACCATCCAAACATCAAGAATGACATGAAACAACTTATACTCTTTACAGCTTTCCTCGCTTTCAGTTTTTGCGCCAGGGCGCAATGGGCGCTCGAAGTAGAGCCTAATCCCTTCGAGAGCACGGTTCAGGTGGATCTGACCGATTATTGGTCGGAGCCAATTGCCCATACACACGTTACAAATAAAACAGACCAGCTCATCAATCTGCGCTGGGAACGGGAAATTATCTCCGCTCCACCGGAGTGGGAATTTCGCATCTGCGACACCAATGCCTGTTATTCCACCTCCGTCTATACCAATGTCATTACAGGTGGCCAACCGAATGTGCCGGTACCGCTTCACTTGAATGAAGGCTCCCTGCTCGACCTGCACGTTTTGCCCCGCGGCGTAGCCGGTTGCGCCGAAGTGAACATCAACTTAAGCGATGCAGCTGACCCTAACACCATTGTGCAAACTGTTGTTTTCAATGTCTGCGTGGACCCGCTCACTGTCGTTTCTGAATTGGAAAAAAGCAGCATGCGGATTTACCCGAATCCCTCCGCCAATTTCGTTTCGCTGACTAAGAGCAGCGGGGTGAGCCAGCTTTGGA
>SCUG01000664.1 GCA_004297645.1 Saprospiraceae bacterium
CGCCGCTCAAAGGGAGTAAATCGGCATCAGTAGTGTCTGCTATGAAAATGGAGTTGAATACATAGACCTTGGCTTTATTGGATTTCCAGCCTGTTTCTAATTCACGATTATTTAGGGAAGTACTGTTAATAATAAAGTTATCTCCTGGCGCAGGAAGTTCGTTGTATAAAATACCTTCTTCACCTAAAGTATTGGAATCAAAAATCGAATTCCTGATGGAAATTTGGGCATGCGAAAAACTTTGCATGAATCTAATGAAAGGCTTATTCGGTGCTGAATAGAGCACTTTTAAAGTGTTATCCTTGAAAAGGGAGTTTTCTATGTAACACTTACTATCGACAGATAGAACTCTATACTCGGCGGAGTTGTCATAAAATACTGTGTTAGAAATTTTAGTCACTCCCTTATCAAAACTGTTTATAGATACTGGATGAGTCTTTTCAAACCAACAACTGTCAATGATAAAAAGGGAAGTGCTATCATCCAATGGGAGTATGTCGGCATAAATAGCGTTGCCTTTTGTTGTCTCCAAGAACTTACAATTAATAAACGAAAGTACGTCTGATCTAAAGAGGGCAACCGGGAAGTAATAAAAATCTCCACCCGGGAAGGTTGTCTGCGCTTCATTTTTTTGAAAAAAGCAACCAATCACGGAAGCCCTCGTGCCGGTTTGCTTGCCGCCAATAAAACAAATTCCTCCACCCCGCTTGACTGCTTTGTTTTGAATAAAATCGCAGCCGGTAAATTCTATTTTATCCAACCGTTCCGTTTCAAAGTAGTACACGGCACCTCCACTGTCGCCAGCCTGGTTTTGCTCGAAAGTACACTGCCAGAAGTCATTTTCAACCTCCGCCCAACTACCGCCAAACCTGAGAATAGCGCCACCGTATATTCCCGCTTTGTTGTACTTAAAAACGCAGTTAAAAAACTGCGGCGCCACTGAACCATCTCCATCCCCATTCACGAAAACCGCCCCGCCGAAATAGAGAGCTGTGTTGTGCTCGAACCGGCAGTTCCATATTTTCGGGTAAGCATATTCGTCTTCACCATTAATATAAATAGCCGCCCCACTGGAACCGGGCGCTCCTGTCGCAACGCCTGTTTTGTTGGCATTCCCCCATTCGAAAAAGAACCCGTCCACCGCCGTTGTACTATCCACCTGCTCCATGTACAGTATATTAAAGCTGTTATCCGTACTGTCGTCCGGTGCGCCGATGTCGCCACTAAGAAGGGTGGGATGGGCCTCCCAATCCCTTTCGGCAAAGTTTGTTTCACTCCCGGAAAAACCTCCGAACAGTTTTACGCCGTCCGGCAATTCAAATCGCTTGTTCCTATCTCCGTCAGCAGCCGGGTAATATGTCCCTGTAGCTACCCAAATACTGTCGCCGGGTTGCGCAGTGGAGAGTGCATCGTGCAGGCTGAGATAGGCATTCTGCCAGCTTGTGCCGTCGTTGGCACCGCCGCTGACCGCTGCGTTTACGTAGATAACCTGAGCAGGCAGGGAATGCTGGATAGTGAAAAAGCCGAAAAGGAGAATGGAAAGTAAAGGTGCTTTCATGGGAAGATTATTAATGGTCAAAATGGCTGGGGCCCCTCCGAAAACACGCTTTTTAGTAAAAACACATAGAAACATAGAGCACATAGTTTCATGAAAATTTGAGAATCAAATTTTTATGAAGCATGCTATGTGAACTATGTGCCTATTGTGTTTCATTTTTGAGTTTTCGGAGGGGACTCATGACTGCATGGTTAAATGGTTGTCAGCTATCCAGCCATTTCACCATGCAGTCATTTAGCCAATCAGTTATTGTTTGACTACGGTGCCACCTGTTTTGCCGAAAGGTGTGCGAACTTGCCAGTTGAGCACACCGGCAGGCAAGGCGGCGCTATCATCCAATAAGATTTCGTTGCTGCCTTTCGCTAAGGAGACCTCCCTGTATGCCAGCCTGATGCCGAAAGCGTCGAACAGCCACACAGAAGCTTTCGGGCAGGCATCGGGAACCTCCACCTTGAAGGTAAGCGCTTGAGAGAAGGGATTGGGATAGCAAGAGGCTTTAAGCTGATTCCCGGACGAAGGAGATATTTCGGCCGTTTTGGAAGCAAACAATTCCAACTGAAACGCCTTCCCGTCCCGGTCGTACGCCAGGTTATTCAGTAGGACATCGTCGAGGCCAATTGCTTCTTCGATGTTTTCGATGACTTTTTTCGCCCGGAAAGTCAGGTTAAACAGTACCTCTCCTTCGTGCGCAGTTCCAGTCACCCCGTCGGGTGAAAACCACAACAGGCGGATGATGCCTTCTTTCGTTTTTGTCAACCCGAAATTATCGGCGGACAGGAATTTTAAGCTACCTTTCGAAGGGCCGATGAACTCCAGTGCATCCGGGTCGAAACGGATGCCTGCCTGAAAGGCAACCCAATTATCCGAACCGTCATACCGGAATGGGAGTGTAACCAGGTCACCTGGCTGATAGGTCATCGCCGGAATTGATACCTGGCCGGAGGGCCTTGTCCTGTCGGATAAATCCTCGCCATTAAAATTAGGACAGACGGTGCAACTCAGGTTGAGGTCTCCGATTTTTACAGCGACAAAATCGGCAGCGTCTTCAGGTACTCCAGTAATAATATTTTCAACTAAATTATCAAATTCATAAGTTGACAGCATCGTGACTCCTTCACTTTTGTCAACGAACCGCCAGGAAGTGTTAGCTGGCAATCCATTTTCATAAATAAAAAGAATCAGTTTCTGAAGTTCAACCAAATCAGAAGTTGTAACCCTGTTGTCATGGTTAGCATCAGCTGCTACTGACTGGTAATTAGAGGTAAAAAATTCAACTCCCAAAATATGCCGACGAATTATCACGAGGTCGAAAGTACTAACGCCACACCAATCGTTATCATCTTTTGAAGGCGTAATGGTGTAAGTGTCTTGCCTGTCGCAAACACATTGGGCATAATACTCCTCGCAACCGGGCTGGTCAAGGTTATAAGTATCGCATTCGGAACTGGTAATGGCAATGTCGTGGCCTCCCGGCACATTGTTGCCGTTGTCCCGTTCTATGGTTCCTGCTATCATCGGGGGGCATACGGGAAAATCATCCGCATCCACGTAAATGGCAGGCACACAGGCAACACCAGCACCCCCACCCGTCTCATCCACATAGGCCTGGATGAAGGCCACTCCTTCCAGGCATCCTGTCGTGCCTTCCAATAAAACCTCGAAACCGGTTTCATTGGCTACCTCGACCGGATTAGTTGTCCAAAAGCAGTACCTGATTGTATTAGCGTCAAGTATTTCAAAGCAAACATCTTCAGTGCCGCAGTAATATTGATTTTGCGGACAACCTATAGCATCATCTCCAAGTCCCGTTATTGAAATGTCTCCCGATAAATCGAAATCCAATTCAACAGCAATTTTGTAAAAGTCCCGTGTATTAGGTGGAGCCGTCCAGTTTAGCGATACTATCACTGCCATGTCTCCGCAGGCACCTCCTATCAAATTCAAAGCATCCGCTCGCACGGTAATGTCTGCTGTGCAATCATCGAAACCTGAAAACTCTACTTCTACATCATTTCCGAGGCAGGGTTTGCAGCAGGATTCAGAGGTGGGCTCTATTCTTGCATTTTCAAGGCTAAAAGATGCGATGCCTCCACTGGACTGAAAAACCGGCCCATCTACGAGAATTCTAAATAATCCTGCTTGCCCGTTGGCATCCGTCTGGAATTGTAAATTTCTGACGTGGGCATAAATGAGATAGGTACTGCCGCCTGCAATGATGCTAATATCCGAAGCAGAAATTGCCCCGTCCGAAATTTCTGGCATTGTTGTAAAATTGTCAAAGCTCATGGTTATGGCAATATCAATCTCATCAATGGAATAATTGGTTACCTCATCAACTCCAATATCGATGATAACGGGTACCGAAACCGGCCCATAACCTGAAGAATAGGGCCCTCCCGGATCTTCAAAGCTTATACAAGGCCCGGGGTTGTCACAGTCATCAGGTTCAGGAAACTCGACAAGGAAAGGATTTTGGCACATACAGTTATTACAATCGAACAATGGCATTTCGTCACATTGCGCAAGGCCATACGTTATAGTGCCACTGATGTCAAGGTCTATTTCTTCACCGGGAAAAGCATCTACTACTATGGTAAAAAGGAGCTGCTCTCCCGTTTCATAATAGTAATCAGCGGTTTCATCTGGCATGTGAAACCCTACTGTCGTAGAAGTCGGGTCAACGAGGTAGTCTGCAAAAGCACCATTCAGGCAAGCTTCGGTGGCCTCGACATTGATTCGCGATAACTTACCGTTTACTTGTAATTCAGCAAGGATGTCCAACGTGTTGAATTCAATTTCACTTTGGCTATTGTTGACAACAATCGAGACGTGGTAATAATAACGGAAGCATCCGGTCGGTAAACAAGCTTCTTCGCTAGTAGGTGGGTCGTCGTCTAAATCCGTGCAAACTTCTATGCCATAGTCGCATAGAGATTGACTGTATGAGTTACTTGAAAAGA
>SCUG01000665.1 GCA_004297645.1 Saprospiraceae bacterium
GCCAGCACATACCCGCCGAGCAGGGTGAGGTATTGCCGGGTGCTGCCGCCGGGCAGGCCCAACATACTGGCGACGGCAGGCCCATTCACCGTCCAAATTTTGAACATCTGGTAGTTGTAGCCGGTGGCATCGCCGGTGGCCGCTGCCAATTTTTGCAGCGCCGGTTCCGCCTTTTTATCATCAATGGTTTTTAAAAGAAAAAACTGCTCGAACGCTCCGGCATCGGCAGGTTCACCGGTGGCGAAGGCCCATTCGTTGCCCGCCCACGGCTTGAAATAGGAATTCCAGAGGTCATTTTCAGCAGCGGGCTGGAAATCTTTGATGGCTAACCATACGAGCGTGCTTACATTGGCGGGGATAGTTTGAAAGGCATTTTTATACAGCAACGGCTGCGAGCGGCCATTGGCTTTCAATAGCGCATTGCCGGAGGCAGCAGAAAAGGCTCCTTCCCACGGTGCATCGCCTTTCCCCGCCGGAAACTGCAAATGGAGCCAGGTGCCGGTCTGCGCTAATTGCGCCACCTGCGCCAGCCTCGATGCCTCGATGAGGGGCGAAAAACCGGCGCTGAAATCTTGGAGGTTCAGCAACACGTGCAGGTTATCGGGGGCAGATAGCACCCTTTTATCCATTTTCCTAAAATTGGCATCTTTGCACAGGTTAGTGGAGGGATTCCGAAGCTGAATAAGTGCATTTTCTACCAGATAAGCATGGGTAGAGAGCAGGAGTAAGTTTCGGTATTTCGCTAAAGCGAACGTTTGATTTTTTGACCGCACGGTGTACACCCGCCGGTTTTTGAACAGGGATGTGCGCACGTGCCATTTGCTTCTTGCCAGCGCCTCATCGAGATGAAGTCCCCGAAAATCACTCAGTACGAAAAGCACATCGGTGCCGGAGGTGCGGGTGGGGTGCACCGATGCAATGATGCGGCGGTCGTCTTCTATCTTAAGGGTTTTGGCAAAAGCCTGCTCAAAATTCCCGAGGTCTTCTTGCAGCGCCTTTGGAAGAAAAATAGACTGCCACCCCTTGCTTGCGGCGAGCGTTTTTTTATTGAATGACAAAACCATCGCCGTTTGATGGTGAATGGCCTCTTCGGGCTGAACGTTGAGGAACGGAAGCCGCACAAACTGCGAAGCCACCAACAGCAGCAGCAGGATGGAGGCAGCGGCGAGCATAAGTTTCCATTTGTGATTCATAGTGAAATATTCGCCGGGTTAAATTTCCTGGCAATGATAAGCAATGAATGTATGATTAGCATCCGGCCGGGTAAATGTTGTGCGGCCAAAGGCCAGGAATCCCGGCCGGTATTGATAACTTTGGGCGGGAATTGTGGAATGGCGCTTGAGGCGCCAACCTATACTACCGGACATTTTCGAAATTTACTTCCCAACCACCAAGCCGCTTTGAACACAAAGATTCGAAAGCCATAATCTTATAAAACCTCTTTGTGCTCTTTGCGCCTTCGTAGTTGAAAGTGTCCGTAGTTTAGGCGCCAACCCAAATACGCCAGAACGCCAACACGTCAAAAACATCAAACATGTCAGTACATCAGGAAATTAAACGCATTACCGTGCACGTGCTGCAAGCAATGAAAGCCCGTGGCGAAAAAATTACCATGCTCACGGGCTACGATTTTTCGATGGCCCGCATTCTGGACGAAGCAGGGGTGGAAGTCATCCTCGTCGGCGACAGCGCCTCCAACGTGATGGCCGGCCACGAGACCACGCTGCCCATCACCCTCGACCAGATGATATACCACGCCTCATCTGTGGTGCGGGCGGTGAAGCGCGCACTTATCGTGGTGGATTTGCCGTTCGGGGCCTACCAGGGCAGTTCCCGCGTGGCGTTGGAAAGCGCCATTCGCATCATGAAAGAATCGGGTGCCCATGCGGTGAAAATGGAAGGTGGAGCTGAAATCGCCAACTCGGTGAAGCGTATCCTCTCGGCGGGCATCCCCGTCATGGGGCATTTAGGGCTTACGCCCCAATCCATTTATAAATTCGGCACCTACAAGGTGCGGGCGAAAGAGGAGGAAGAAGCCGAAAAACTGAAACAGGACGCCAAATTGTTGGAAGACCTGGGCTGCTTTGCCATAGTGCTCGAAAAAATCCCTGCTCAACTGACAAAAGTGGTTTCGGAAAGCCTCATCATCCCAACCATTGGCATCGGCGCAGGTGTCCATGCCGATGGGCAAGTGCTCGTGACCCACGACATGCTCGGCATCACCAAAGATTTTCAACCTCGATTCCTGCGGCGGTATGCCGAGTTGTTCGACGAAATAAAAGGAGCGGTCGCTCAGTATTGCGCCGATGTGAAAGCGGTAGATTTTCCAAACGATACGGAGCAGTATTGACAATGAACACTGCTAAGTTTTAGGCAGCAGCTCTATTCCTTGCGCCTTTGCGTCTTTGCGTTATTATACAACGCAAGGATGCAAGTCACCCAGTGATTTGATGCGAGGACGCAAAACGGTGAACGGAAACCTTCATGCCCAAAACTTGGCGGCCTGAGGCATATCATAAGGACGTTGTCCACCGTTGGCCGTCCATCATAAAAACTATCAGCCATGAAAGCACTATTTACCTCCCTGATGTTTGCCATTGCCGGTGCGGCCGGCTTCTGCCAACCGGTTCAATCATCTTGCGAAGCGCCCGATTCCATCAAAACGCTGTACGAATTCGACGCCAAAGTGCTGGCCGTGCGCGAGATGCAATTCTATGCGCCCGGCGTCATAGAAATCAACCAGAACAGAATTGATAACTTTCTGAAAATGTTGCTCGCCGTGTACAACGCCACCTCACTGCCTGCCAGAGATTCCGTGGTGAAATGCAAGCCCATTCACGTGTTCCCGGAGTTTGACTTAAAAAGTATAAACCTGGGGGTAAACTCCGCAGAAAGTTGGATTGCGAATTTCCTGAACGGCGTATCGCCGACTGGGAATGCGCAGGCGGACGAGCTGATAGATACCTACCACTTGAGTCCCGGCACTTACCTGCCATCCATTGGCTTTCTAAACGTCAAATCGGAATTCGACCTGAATATGCCGGCCCTGGCGGCCAAATTTACCCAACTACCGGGCGTGAACTATGCTGAACCTAACTACACAGTTAGTGATGGTAGCAACATAGTCTCTGCACCTACGCCGATTGAGAATTATGAGTTTTTTTACGCTTATCGCTGGGGCGATTGTCCTTCGGGTTGCCTCAGTCAGCATACCTGGCATTTTTCCGTGAACCCAATCGGCTGCACGGTGGCATTCGTAGAGAGCTACGGCGACCCGGTTGATTTTCCGTGCGAGCTGACCAATACTTCGGAAGCCGGCCTGCTGCAAAAGTTCGATGTTACGGCGTTCACGGCGGGGCAAGTCATTCAGGTTATTTTGGAGCTAAAACAGCATTCAGTGGCTGAGCTAAATTTATTAGATGCAAGTGGAAAGCTGGTGAAAAAGAAGTCCGTTTCGGTTCCGGCTCAAACGGAATATCGCACAGAATTTTCGGTCAATGGCTTTCCTTCTGGCACATATTTTCTTGCTTTGCATCTCCGAAATGGAGTGTTTACAAGAAAAATTGCCGTTCAGCATTGATAACCTATGGATAATAAACCTGACCAACCAGAGCGGCCGTCCCGGCTGCGAAAAATTCTCCTCACGCTGGTCGTCGTGTGCATGGCCGCCACCATCTTTGTGGGCTGGAATTTTTTCCTGAAACCCAACGTGCCAGCCCACCTTGATAATGAGTACGTGAATATTCCCACTGGCTCGTCGTTGGACGATGCCGCCTCCATCCTGGGCAAAGGCGGTTTTATAATTAACGAAACGTCATTTCGCCGCATGGCGGCCCACATGAAATACAACGGCCGGGCCGGGCGCTATAAAATTACACCGGGTTGGAGCAATTACCGGCTCGTGCGCCACTTGCGCAGTGGCAAACAGTCTCCGGTAAAGGTGGTGCTGGTGAATGAGCGCCTGCCCGAAGACGTGGCAGTCAAAGTCGCCCGCTCCATTGAAGCCGATTCGCTTGGCCTGATAACCCTGTTTCACGACCCCGTCTTTTTGGACAGCATCGGCTTGAAGCCCGAAACATTGATGTCGCTTTTTATCCCCAATACTTACGAGTTCTTCTGGAATACTACCCCTCGTAAATTCTTAGAAAGGATGCTGAGTGAAAATGAAAAATTCTGGAGCATTAACGGCCGCAATGCTAAGGCCCTGAAGTTGAACAAGACGCATGCCCAGGTGTACACCCTCGCCTCCATCGTGGAGCGGGAGACCAACCAGATAAGCGAGCAACCGCGCATCGCCGGGCTTTATCTCAACCGCCTCCGCCTCGGCATGCCCCTACAAGCCGACCCCACGCTGGTCTTTGCTTCGCAAGACTGGGAGAGCCGTTCCCTCGCTCAATACAAAGACCTCGACTCACCCTACAATACTTATAAATATCCCGGCCTGCCGCCAGGCCCCATCAGCATGGCCTCCATCCCCACCATTGACGCAGTGCTCAATGCGGAGGAACACGAGTATATCTTCATGTGCTCGCTGGGCGACGGCACGGGATTCCACTCCTTTGCCGAAACCTATGAGGCTCACAAAGTGAACATCGAACGGTATAAAAAAAACCTGGAGGGACGGGGGCTTTAGCAAACAACCACGGCAGGGTTTCGAACCCTGCCGGGGTTAAGGAATAGCAGTTCCGCCGCGAAATGGCAACTTTGCACCCTCGTTTCATCATCTATATTCGCACATGTTAACCTTCGGGAAATTCAACACGATGACCGCCACCCGCCGCACCGGCAATGGGATGTATTTGACTGATAAGGAAAAAAGCCGGGAGGTGCTGCTGCCCAATAAATACGTGCCCGGCGACCTCGAACCCGGCGGGAAAATCCGCGCCTTCGTATTCAATGACTCGGAGGACAGGCCCACCGCCACCACCGTCGTGCCGAAGGTGCAGCTCCACGAATTCGCCGTGTTGCAAGTGCGGCAGGTAACCAAAGTGGGGGCGTTTCTGGATTGGGGGCTGGAGAAAGACCTGCTCGTGCCATTCAAGGAACAGCCCGGCCGCATGCTTGAAGGCCATTGGTACATGATTTACCTGTACCTCGATGAGGAAACCACCCGCCTCAGCGCCTCCGGCAGGTACCAGAAATTTTTAGAAAATGAAGCTATCGCTGTGCAGGAGGGCGAAGAGGTGAACGTTTTGATAGACGACGAATCCAACCTCGGCGTCAACGTCATCATCAACAACCGCTACCGGGGGTTGATTTACGAAAATGAATTGTTCAAAAAAGTACGCCGTGGCGACCGGCTCAAGGGGTACATCAAAACAGTGCGCGAAGACGGCAAAATTGACGTACGCCTCGAACGGCAAGGCTTTGGCCGGGTGAAAACCGGCGCCCCGCTGCTCCTCGAAAAACTCGAAGAAAACGGCGGCTTCCTGCCCCTGACCGACAAGAGCAGCCCGGACGCCATCGCCACTCTGCTGGAGATGAGCAAAAAAACATTCAAAAAAACAGCGGGAACGCTTTACAAACAGCGCCTCATCCGCCTCGAAAGCGACGGCATTTATCTGGCGAAAAAAAACGGCCCGGCAAGTTGAGAGCAATTGGCCGGCACGAGCTGCCGGCACTTTCGTCCGCCTGCTGGCATAATTGAAATCAAGAGGCGGTCAATTGTTTGCGAAACCGTACATTTGCCCACCTAAAATTTGAAAATCTTTCGATGAAAAATATCCTCTTCCCGACCCTGCTTTTTGGCGCAGCCCTGTTTACCTCCTGTTCCAATGATTTTGAAGTCTCCGCCCCGTGGAAAGACATTCCCGTGGTGTATGGCCTGCTGAATATTCAGGACACGGCCCATTACATCCGGGTGGAAAAGGCCTTCCTCGACCCCAGCGCCAATGCACTGGATATTGCCCAGAATCCCGATTCTCTCTATTACGACAATGCCTTGGTGCAATTGGAAAAAGTGAATACCGGCGAAGTTTTTACCCTCCAAAAAGTGGACGGAAACCTCGAAGGCTACCCCCGCCAAAGCGGCGTTTTCGCCAATGCTCCCAACTGGCTTTACAAAATAGATTCGCTCACTTTAGACCTCCACGTTGGCGATTCCATCCTACTCCGGATAGACCGTGGCAACGGCCTCCCGGAAGTAACAGCAGGTACCTCCATCATCGAACCCGGACAGCAACGCAAGCCCGGTGGCAACGAACCCAAGTTCAGCTTCTTTTACAATCTGCCTTCTATCATCGCCTGGTCGGCCTCCGAAAATGCCCGCATATTCGATGTGAAATTAGACATCCGCTACACCGAATACCCAAAGGACAACCCCGCCGCTTTTGAAAAAAAATCGTTAGAGTGGAAATGGGGACAGGGCGTCCGCTTCGAAAATTTTGCCACCCAATACGAATTGGAAAAACAAGGCATCGAATTTTACCAGGTCATGCAGAACAACATCCCCGTGAATCCCGACATGAAGCGCATCTTCGAAGGCATAGATATCACCATCATCAGCGGCGGCTTTGCTTTGGAAAAATACATCAACGTGGCACTTGCCAATACAGGAATTACAGGCTCCCAGGATATACCAACCTACACCAATCTCTCGGAAGGCAAGGGGGTATTTTCCACGATAAATTATCTCGTGACGAAAAATGGAATCTTAGTGCCGGAGACCCGCGATTCTCTCAAAAACGGCATGTTTACCAAGGATTTGAATTTTTAATTTCAACCCTATAAATTCCCGCCGCAGCGGCGCTCGCAGCGGCGCCTTCACCAAACTCACCTGCCCTCATGAGAAAAATCAACTTATTGCTCATCGTGCAGCTATGCCTGCTGCTGCCACTATTCGCACAAGAACCAGTGGCAACCCAACAACCAGACATCCACGCCATCATCAAAGCTCAGGGCCTCGAAAAAAGCCAGGTCATGGATATTGCCGGCTGGCTCACCGACGTGTATGGCCCCCGCCTCACCGGCTCGCCCACGCTCGACAAGGCCACCGGTTGGGCCGTGCATCAACTCAACGATTGGGGTTTGCAAAATGTACACCTCGACGAATGGGGTCCCTTCGGCCGCGGCTGGGAGCTGAAGCATTTCGATATGAATTGCGAAGCACCCATGTACTTCCCCATCATCGCCTACCCCAAGGCCTGGTCGCCTTCCACCAATGGCACCGTGAAAGGCGAGGTCGTTTACCTCAACGCCGCCACGGAAGAAGAGCTGGCACAGTACAAAGGCAAGCTGAAAGGTAAATTCGTGATGATAGACACGCTGCGCGTTTTGGAGGAATGGGAAAAACCATTGGCCATTCGCCTGACGGCGGAGGAGCTGTTGGACATGGCCAATGCCGGCGCTCCAACGCCCCGCCCATTCCGGAATTTCAACAGGAGCGGCCGCAATTTTTACCGGGTGCTGCGCGACTTTTTATACGAAGAACGACCACTCGCCACCATTGACCGCAGCTTCAAAGGCGACCTCGGCACCGTGTTCGTCTCCGGCGCCTCGGCCAAAGAGGGCAACTCCCGCGACGTTGGAGCCGAAGTGCTCCCGCAGGTCACCATGTCCGTCGAGCATTACAACCGCATTTTCAGGCTGCTGGCCAAAGGCATCCCCGTCACCCTGAGCATGAACCTCCAAACTGAATTAAGCAACAAGGACGGCATGGAGCACAACATCATCGCCGAAATCCCCGGCACTGACCTCAAAGATGAAGTGGTCATGTTTGGCGGGCATTTCGACTCGTGGCACACCGGCACCGGCGCCACCGACAACGGCGCCGGCAGCGCCGTGATGATGGAGGTGGCCCGCATCCTCGAGGAAACCATCAAAGAAAGCGGCGTGCAGCCCCGCCGCACCTTGCGCATCGGCCTGTGGACGGGCGAAGAGCAGGGCCTCCTCGGCTCAAAATCCTACGTGCGAAACCACCTCGCCGACACCGACAGCCTCGGCAACCTTCAGGACGTGAAGCCCGAACAGGCCAGGATTTCCGCCTACTACAACCTCGACAATGGCACCGGCAAAATCCGCGGCGTTTACCTCCAGGGCAACGACAAAGTGGCCCCCATTTTCAGGGAGTGGCTCGATGAATTCAAAGAAATGGGTGCTTCCACACTCACCCTGCAAAATACCGGCGGCACCGACCACCTGTCTTTCCACGCCGTCGGAATCCCCGGCTTCCAGTTCATCCAGGACGGCCTGTCCTATTGGAGCCGCACCCACCACTCCAACATGGACAACTACGACCACCTCGTGCCCGCCGACCTCAAACAAGCGGCCACCATCATCGCCACCTTCGTCTGGGAAACCGCCCAACGTGATGAAATGATGCCCCGCCGGGAAATGGAAACAAGTGAAGCGGCCGGGAAGTAATTTCATTTGAAAATGATATTCTGAAAAAGGCTCCCGTCCGGGGAGCCTTTTTCATTGGAAACAGGATGTATTTGGCGGAGCCATTTGTTGTGCAGAGAATGAAAAGCATTTGCTCCGTGGCAATGTATTTGAAATACAGCGCGAACTCACTCCACAATCAGCCTTTCCGAAAACTGCTCCTCATCCAAAAGCACTTGTACTAAGTACACACCTGGCGCGAGACCTTCGAGGCTTAGCAACGCTGGCAGGGTTCCGAAACCCTGCCAGCGTTTATTTCCCTATGGCAGCATATCCCGGCGTTTCCCGTTTTCAGATGGCCCTTGTGTGCCATTGACCGGGTGACTGCGCAGTCACCCGGTCAATGGCGCACCAGCACCATGAAATTATTTCGCCAAAAGGCCTTCATCCATCCTTTTCTTATGGCAGCACTGAAAGCTTCATCCCTCCTGGTCTTTTTGGCGCTTGCGCCGGTGTCCGTGCTCAGCGGGCAGGAATTCTACTTTGGCAACGACCTGTCCTACGTCAATGAAATGGAAGACTGCGGCGTGGTGTACCACGAAAATGGCAGTGCCAAAGACCCCTACGAAATGTTTGCGGAGCATGGCGGCAACCTCGTGCGGCTGCGGCTGTGGCATACCCCGGCGTGGTACGACACGCTCAATGCCGGCAATCGCTATTCCGATTTTCAGGATGTAAAAAAGAGCATCGGGCGGGCCAAGAATGCGGGCATGCAGGTGCTCCTCGATTTTCATCTTTCCGATAACTGGGCAGACCCCGGCAAACAATTGGTGCCTGCCGCCTGGCTCGGTGTGGTGGATGATTTGCCCCTTTTGAAAGACTCGCTCTACAATTATATTTTTCAAACGCTGATGGCGCTCCACGCCGGTGGCCTCTTGCCGGAGATGGTGCAGATAGGCAACGAGACCAACAAAGGCATCCTCCTCTCGCCCGAAGACAACCAGGTGTGGACGCTCGACTGGGAGCGCAATGCCGAGCTTTTCAACACCGCCATTCAGGCCGTGCGGGATGTGGAAGCCGGCACCGGCGCTGCCATAAAAGTAGCCCTCCATGTGGCAGGCCCTGCCGATGCGGGCTGGCTGCTCGAAGGGTTTACGAGCCACGGCGTCACGGATTTCGAGGTCATCGGCATCTCGTACTATTGGGCATGGCACCAGCCCGCCACCATCGAAGATGCGGGCAATGTAATCGCTACGCTCAAACAAAGCTACCCCGGCAAAGCCGTGATGATTTTTGAGACGGGCTACATCTGGACCTGGGAAAACAACGACAACGCCGGCAACATCATCAATGCCGTGCACCCGGATTATGCTCCGCCCAGCCCCGCCAACCAAAAGCGCTGGCTCGTGGACCTGACCAAAGAGGTGATGGCAAAGGGTGGCACGGGCGTTATTTATTGGGAACCGGCATGGGTCTCCAGCCCCTGTTTCACGCAGTGGGGGCAAGGCTCGCATCAGGAGCACGCTACCTTTTTCGACTTTGAAAACAACCTGCTGCCCGATGGCGGGATGTTTTGGATGAGCTACAATTACACGACTTCTGACATGGAGCGCACACCGCCCGCCGGGTTCCGGGTATCTTTGGCCGAAGGCCAGCGGACGCTCCTCATCACTTTGGAAAATGTCCGCGTGGACAGCACTTTCCAGGTGTCGGTTTTCGATGCGGCGGGCCGGCTGGTCGTGGAAAAGAAGGTGGAAGCCCTGCCGGGAGGCTCCGGCCAATTTCAGTTGCCGCTGCCCGTGGTACCGGCAGGGGGGTATTCGATTATTCTGAGTTCTGGTGGTATTTTGGCAGGAAGCGAAAAATTCGTCATTGCTCCGTCAAAATAGCATTGAACCGGTGCACTTTTCCACTGATTTTACCCCATCGAACACCGGGAGTTCTGAGGCAATAATTAGATTTGCTGCATACGCCTACCAATAAAAATAGGGGGGGGCGAATGTTCTTTGCAATGTGCGTGAAATGGTTTCTGGATTAGTAACGTGTTCGAAATAAGATGTTCTTTTTGAGGCCGCCTCCGGCGGCCTCAAAAAGAACAAGGGTGTGTTTTTTCGGCGGCGAAGCCGCCGAAA
>SCUG01000666.1 GCA_004297645.1 Saprospiraceae bacterium
GGGAGGTGCCGTCAATAATTCCGGGGCTTTATTTGTGCAACAATCGAACAGCACTTTCCGGCGCAGTTCGGCGGACACCTGGGCGAAGGACGCCACGTACGAAGACCTTGGCTCCTGTTTTTTCGATGCCGATGGCGACGGCGATGCCGACCTCTATGTCGTTAGCGGCGGCAGTTTTTACGATGCCGGGTCGCTGAATTATCAGGACCGGCTCTATCTCAACGACGGGCAGGGAAATTTTACCAAGGCCACCGGGGCGCTGCCGAAGATAACATCGAGTGGCTCCTGCGCAGTGCCTTTCGATTACGATGGCGATGGCGACCCCGATGTTTTCGTTGGAGGGTTGGTGCAGCCAGGGCATTACCCGGCTGCTCCGCTGAGCTTGCTTCTGCAAAACAACGGCGGCAAGTTCACCGATGTGTGCCCGAAGGCAGCGCCGGAACTCCACGAAATTGGCATGGTCAACGACCTCGCCTGGGCAGACCTCGATGGCGACAAAGTGGCCGAGTTGGTCGTGCTGGGCGAGTGGCTGCCAGTTACTATTTTTAAAAATAAAAACGGCCGGTTCGAAAACGTGACTGCCAGTTTTGGCTTGGAAAATACCACCGGCTGGTGGAATTGCGTGACCACCGCCGACATGGATGGCGACGGCGACCTGGACCTCATCGCCGGTAACCTCGGCTTGAACTCCCGGTTGCAAGCTTCTCCCACCGAACCCCTGACACTTTTCGCCAAAGACTTCGACGGCAATGGCAGCATAGACCCTGTTCTTGCTTTTTACAATCACGGCAAACTTTTTCCAGTGGCTCAGCGGGATTTGCTCATCAGGCAAATACCACCGATGAAACAGAAATTCGTGCGCTTCAAATCGTATGGCCAGGCTACCATTGAAGATGTTTTTTCAAAGAGCGAGTTGAAGGGGGCCACGAAATTCGGGGCGAAAACTTTTGCCACCACTTATTTTGAAAATCAAAATGGCCGCTTCGTGGCTCACGCCCTGCCCGCCCAGGCGCAGATGGCTCCGGTTAACCGCATCGCCGCCGATGATTACAATGGCGACGGCCTCACTGACCTCCTCATGGTGGGCAACAGCTACTCCCCTGAGGTGGAAACCGGCCGCTACGACGCCGGCAACGGGACGTTGCTGACCGGCGATGGGCACGGCGGTTTTTCTTTTGTGCCCAATGTCGAATCGGGGTTTTGGGCAACTAAAGAGGCACGCGACCTCGCCGTGCTGAAATTAGCGAACGGCAAGTCCCTCCTCCTCGTGGCCAATAGCAACGATGTGTTGCAAGCTTATGTGAAATAGGTTTCCGGCTAAAATTATCGCATCGGGTCTCACCTCCGCCTTTGTGTTGTCTCCTTGCCATAGCGAAAAATAAAACGCGGGAGGGATGGGGAAACGCATGGTGCAGATACTGTTGATTAGTGCGGATAATAGAATGGTGAGTTCCGTTTCCTGTTGGAAATTGAAACTGCTGCTTTGGCCTTTTTTTTACCCCCCATCGCTTAGTAACGTGTTCGAAATAAGATGTTCTTTTTGAGGCCGCCTCCGGCGGCATCAAAAAGAACAAGGGTGTGTTTTTTCGGCGGCGAAGCCGCCGAAAAAACACACATCTTATTTTGCGCACGTTACTTACCTTTGTCCCCGGTTTTGAAATATCCTCGTTTTGCAAGTAGATTTTGAATGGCACGAACATCGTTTCGCATTCCATTTTAGCTGATGTAGCAGTGAAGAAACGCAGGATTTTACCTTCCTGAATTTTTAGAGAAGATAAGCGCATGCAGCAAGCTCCCGCAGTACTCCTTTTACAAGACGGCACTGTGTTTTACGGCAAATCGGCCGGCAAAACAGGCACCACCACCGGTGAGTTGTGTTTCAACACCGGTATGACAGGGTACCAGGAAGTGTTCACCGACCCATCTTACCATCGGCAGATTTTAGTGACCACCAATGCTCACATTGGCAATTACGGCACCCGTGTGGCAGAAACGGAGAGTGGGAAAATTAAAATTGCGGGCCTCGTGTGCAAGAATTTCACCTGGCAATACAGCCGCCAAATGGCCACTGAATCCATTCAGGATTATTTTGAACAGGAGAACTTAGTGGGAATTTCCGACGTGGATACGCGGGCCATCGTGCGGCACATCCGCAGCAAAGGCGCCATGAACGCCATCATTTCCTCGCAAACCCTCGACCTGAAAGCGCTGAAAAAGCAACTCGACCAGGTGCCCAATATGGAGGGCCTGGAATTGGCCAGCGAGGTGAGCACCCCAAAGCCTTATTTGATGGGAAATGCCACCGCCCGGTTCAAAGTGGCGGTGCTCGATTTGGGCGTGAAGCGCAACATTTTAAACAGCCTCGTAGAGCGCGGCTGCTTCCTGCAAGTATTCCCGGCCAAGACACATTTTGTTGAAATGGAAAAATGGCAGCCCGATGGGTATTTCCTGTCGAATGGCCCCGGCGACCCCGCTGCGATGGAGTATGCGACAGCCACCACTAAAACCATTCTTGCCTCCGGCAAACCGCTGTTTGGCATTTGCCTCGGCCACCAGGTCTTGGCGCAGGCAATGGGCATCAGCACCTATAAAATGCACCACGGCCACCGCGGCATCAACCACCCGGTGAAAAACCTCGCCACTGGCCGCTGTGAAATCACGAGCCAGAATCACGGCTTCGGCGTAGATGCCATTTCACTGAAAGCGCATGAGAATTCCGTTGAAGTTACACACGTCAATCTCAATGACGATACCATCGAAGGCATCCGGGCGAAACATCAGCAGGCGTTTTCGGTGCAATACCATCCAGAGGCTTCCCCTGGTCCCCACGATGCCCGCTATTTGTTCGACGACTTTGTTCAAATGATGGTGGAAAGCCACCAGGCGGCATCTGCCATGTAGGATTTTAGCGGTTTTGCGCACGGGCATATTGAGTGCCGGGTTTGCGCGCCAACACGCCAACAAACACCCACCGGACGGCGAGCCATTCGGTGAGCATAACATAAACAACACAAACAATGAGTGCTATCACAGATGTAATCGCCAGGGAAATTCTCGACTCCCGCGGCAATCCCACCATCGAGGTCGAGGTATTAACCGAAGAAGGATATTTTGGCCGTGCAGCCGTTCCATCCGGTGCATCCACCGGGATACATGAAGCGCTGGAACTAAGAGACGGTGAGGCAGACCGCTTTGGGGGAAAAGGCGTGTCGAAGGCCGTCGCCAATGTGGAAGAAATCATCGCCGACCACGTTTTAGGGGAAGATGTTTTCGAGCAACGGTACATTGACCAGTTGATGATTGACCTCGATGGTACACCCAACAAAGGGAAACTCGGAGCAAATGCCATCCTCGGCGTTTCGCTCGCCATTGCCAAGGCCGCTGCCGAAGAGGCAGGCATGCCGCTTTACCGCTACATTGGTGGAACCAACGCCCATGTGGTGCCTGTGCCAATGATGAACATCCTCAACGGCGGCTCGCATGCCGACAATGGCATAGACTTCCAGGAATTCATGATTATGCCGGTGGGCGCCAATACTTTTGCCGAAGGCTTGCGCATGGGAGTCGAAGTATTTCACACCTTGAAAGGTGTGTTGAAAGGCAACGGCTATTCCACCAATGTCGGTGACGAAGGCGGCTTCGCCCCCAATATTAAAAGCAATGTGGAGGCCATCGAAACGGTGTTGCAGGCCATCGAAAAATCGGGGTACATTCCCGGCGAAGACGTGATGATAGCCCTTGACCCCGCGGCATCCGGGTTCTTCGACAAGGAAGCCGGCGTTTATCATTTCAAAAGCTCCACTGGCGACAAGCTGACTCCCGCAGAAATGGTGGACTATTATGCCGGTTGGGTGAAAAAATACCCCATTTTTTCCATCGAAGATGGTATGGACGAAGACGACTGGGCAGGTTGGAAAAAGATGACGGACAAGCTGGGCCATCGCATTCAACTCGTCGGCGACGACCTTTTCGTCACCAATACCGTCCGCCTTCAACGGGGTATTGACGAGAAAATCGCCAACTCCATTTTGATAAAAGTAAACCAGATAGGCACGTTGACGGAAACCATTGATGCGGTGAACCTGGCAACCCGTCACGCATACACCACCGTTATCAGCCACCGCTCAGGAGAAACGGAAGATACTACCATCGCCGACCTGGCCGTGGCGCTGAATACGGGCCAGATAAAAACAGGCTCTGCCTCCCGCTCTGAGAGGATTGCGAAATACAATCAGCTCATCCGCATCGAGGAGGATTTGGGCGAGGCCGCCGTTTATCCGGGGAAATCTTTGCTGACCCGGTAATTCCGCCAGGAATGGAGGATTGAACACGTTTTTGGTGGCATTTTGGCTGGTAACTGATAGCTTTGTCTCCATTAAAATATCTTTGCCATGGCTACCAGACGTTCCATCAATCCGCTGCACATTTTATTGAACAGGCTTCCGAAGCCGCTGCGCAATAAGTACATCCTGGCTCTGTTGGTTTTTTCTGCTCTTATGATTTTTCTCGACAAGCACGATTTGCTGACGCAATTGAAGCTTGGAAGATCGTTGAACCGCCTGGAGCAAGACACTGCCTATTACAAGGGAAAAATAAAAGAGGCAAAAGCAGACCAGCAAAACATCGAAAACAACAAGGAGAAGTTTGCCCGCGAAAAATACTACATGCACAAATCTGATGAAGAAGTATTTGTCGTTCCGGAAAAAGAAAAATAATTGATATTGTCTGATGGATTTCAATCGGATAAGTAACGTGCGCAAATTAAGATGTGTGTTTTTTCGGCGGCTTCGCCGCCAAAAAAACACACCCTTGTTCTTTTTGAGGCCGCCGGAGGTGGCCTCAAAAAGAACATCTTATTTCGAACACGTTACTAACCCATAACCCATAACTCATAACTCATAACTCAAGAAATGTCAGTATTAGTAGGTAAAGATTCTAAGGTAATCATTCAGGGATTCACTGGTAAAGAAGGCACTTTCCACGCCAGTCAAATGATAGAATATGGCACCAACGTCGTGGGTGGGGTCACCCCCGGCAAAGGTGGACAGAGCCACCTCGGCTGCCCGGTGTTCAATACCGTGGAAGACGCCGTGGTAAAGGCCGGTGCCGATGTGTCCGTCATTTTCGTGCCGCCGCCATTCGCCCCGGATGCCATCATGGAAGCCGCCGCCGCCGGCATCAAAGTCATCATTTGCATCACCGAGGGCATTCCAGTTCAGGACATGGTGAAGGTGAAATCCTATCTCAAAGATTTCGAGGACTGCCGCCTTGTAGGCCCCAACTGCCCCGGCGTCATCACGCCAGGCGAGGCCAAATGCGGCATCATGCCCGGCTTCATCCACAAACCAGGTCGCATTGGCATCATCAGCCGCTCTGGCACCCTGACCTATGAAGCCGTGGACCAGGTGACCAAAGCCGGCATGGGGCAATCCACCTGCATCGGCATCGGCGGCGACCCCATCATCGGTACCACCACCAAAGAGGCCGTCGAACTGTTCATGAATGACCCTGGTACCGACGGTATCGTCATGATAGGTGAAATTGGCGGAGGCATGGAAGCAGAAGCTGCCCGTTACGTCAGAGACTTTGGCACCAAACCGGTCGTTGGCTTCATCGCCGGACAGACCGCACCGAAAGGCCGCAAAATGGGCCACGCAGGTGCCATCATCGGTGGAGCGGATGATACGGCTGAGGCCAAAATGAAAATTATGGCGGAATGCGGCATCCACGTCGTCAATTCGCCCGCTGCCATTGGCGAAACCACGCGCCGCGTACTTCAAGGCGAGTTGGTGGCATAATGGTGCAAATGACCAGATTGTCAAAGCCTCTCACCGGTAGGCACCCTTGTGAGGCTTTGCCATATCTGGCACAGTGGCAAATTCACTTTTCACCCCCATCTATAAAAAAAAACAACTTCAACAAGAGCCTCCCGAAGATGCAATGCCAAGCGACAATTACCTTACCTGATAGTTGCACCGGTCCCCGGTGGTTTATTTTTCTGTCCGCCGGTCTCATCTTAGCGCTCCAGTCATGCAACCACCACCCACCTGCTGCTTTTACCAATGTCACCGAAGCGGCAGGCATCCATTTCAAATACACCTTCGGCGACACCACCTACGAAAACATCCTCGAAAGCAGCGGCTCCGGCGTCACCGTTTTCGACTACGACGGCGACGGCGACCAAGACTTGTACCTACTCAACGGCACCTGGCTCGAAGGCATCAGCGACCCGGAGGGGAAGGTTTTCAAAGATGCCCCGAACCAACTTTACCGCAACAATGGCGACGGCACCTTTACCGAAACGGCTCAACAAGCCGGCCTCGACGACCGTCATTGGAGCATGGCCGCCGCCGCAGTGGACTACGACGCCGATGGCGATTTGGACCTCTACCTCCTCAACTACGGCCCCAATGTTTTTTATAAAAATAATGGCGACGGCACCTTCCGGGATGCCACGGCAGAGACCGGCCTGCAAGGCCCGGACACGCTCAACGGCTTCACCAAATGGAGCGTCGGCGCTGCCTTTTTCGATTACGACCACGATGGCGCACTCGACGTGATGGTGGGTAATTTCCTCGCCTTCGACCCGGCCCATAAATCCCCCGGCAACCCAGGCATGATGCCGCACCCCTCGGAGTACCGTGGCCAGCCTTCCTTTTTTTACCGGCAAACAGCAGATGGCCGGTTCGAGGATGTCACCGCCCAACTCGGCCTGTACTTCCCCGATTCAAAATGTATGGGCCTGGCGGTTTTCGATTGCGACGGCGACGGCGACATGGACATTTTGCAGGGCAACGACCACCAGCCGAATTTTCTTTTTCGAAATGACGGACCGGCGGGCTTCGCCGAAACGGGCATCGCCAGCGGCGTCGCCGTGAACGACGACGGCGCCCCGACCGGCTCCATGCACCCCTCGCTCGGCGATGTGGACGGCGACGGGCTGATTGACGTGCTCGTCACCGACCTGGAACACGGGGCGCTTTACCGCAACCGCGGCAACGGCCTCTTCGAGGACATCACCGCCCGCAGCGGCCTGGCGGCTGCGTTCAAAGGGAAAGGCGCTTGGGCCGCCACCCTGTTCGACTACGACAATGACGGAGACCTCGATATTTTCTCCGCCAACGGCGCCGCGGAGGTGCTCGCCGAACAATTTCCCCTGCTTTTGAAGAACAACGGCAAGGGCCAGTTCACGGATGCCGGGGCCGAAGGCGGTGCGTATTTTCAACAAAAACGCTCCGGCCGCGGCGCCGCTGTCTGGGACTACGACAACGACGGCGACCCCGACCTCATCGTCTCCCACGTGGACCTGACGGCCACGGCTGCATTGCTCCGCAACGACTGCCGCAACGGCAACCACTGGCTGGGCCTCAACCTCCTCAGCCGCAACGGCACGCCAGCCTGGCCCGGCGCAAAAATCACCGTAACGGCCGGCGCAAAAACGCAGGTGTTGGTCAATCAGCCTGGCAATTCCTACCTTAGCTTCAGCGATCCGCGGGTACACATCGGCCTGGGCAGCGCAACCAAGGTGGAGCGGCTTGAAATCGTTTGGCCGGATGGCGGCAAAGAGGCATTTGAAAATATTGGGGTGGATAGGTATTTGGCGATTAGGCAGGCAAAGGATTAGAAAGCCCGAGGCACGAGGGATTTCTAAGCCTGGAAGGAACCTTCCATACCGGATTAGAAATCCCTCCTAAGGTCGGGCTTTCTAATCCTTCCATACCGGCTTAGAAATCCCTCCTAAGGTCGGGCTTTCTAATCCTTCCATCCGGGCTTAGAAATCCCTCCTAAGGTCGGGCTTT
>SCUG01000667.1 GCA_004297645.1 Saprospiraceae bacterium
CACGCTTCCAGGGGTTGCATTTCCCGGCAAGCCGGTAAAAATAAATGCCTTGTCATCGGCTACGAAATCGTTCAGGTTGGGGTTGTAAGAGAAAGTGATAAGACGGTCGGCAGGCAGCACCGGCTGGGTCTGCGTTGTCGGAGGTGTGATGCCGCAGTTGTCGGTCACTGTGATATAAAGGGGTACTTCCACCGTCTCCTCGCAAACGCCGGGGCTGAGGCTGATGGTTTGATCAGAAGGACAAATGATGGCCGGGGGCTCTTTATCTTCCACTGTGATGTGGTACGAACAGCTCGACTCATTCCCCACGCAATCGGTGAAGAAATACGTGATGGTATTTGGCCCTTGCTGGATGAATTCATTCAGTGCTGCAATGGGCACCACAGGAATGCGGGCACCGCCATTGATGCTGTATTCAAATTCCAGGTAGGTGGGGAAATTGGCATTGAAAGTAAGCTCCGCCGTTACATTACCCCCTGGACAAATGGGATTCACGGAAAAGCGCCCCGGTTGGTTTGCCGGGATGTTAGGTGTGACGGTAATCGTCACTGTGCCATCGAAGGCCCACTGGTCAAACAGCGCTCCGGAGATGGTGATTGTGCTCGAAGTATCGCCGCATTGAGCCGGGGTATGCGCCACCTGCCCGAGGAAGACGTTGTTCTCGCCAAAGACATTCAAGAATTCGGTCGGGCTTTCGGCATCCACACTGTTTAGACTAATTTTCAAACTCACATTCCCTACTGTGGAATAGGGTGGGCCTAAGCCCCCAAAATTGAACACCACGTCATTGACTGGTGTCTCCACAGGGTCAGAGCCGGAGGGGACGGTGAGTACTTCGTTCATCGAGAAATTAAATGAAGTTAAAATATTGCCACAGTCTTCGACGACCGTAGGCAAGGGGAGTGTTCGCAATGCCTCACAGACTCCCGCATCTGATTGGATGGTAATGTCCGGCGGGCAATTGGTGATGACCGGAGCTTTGGTGTCCATCGCTGTAAATGTGGCGGTGGTTTTGACGGTGTTGCCGCATTCGTCCGTCGCCACAAAATCCACCGTCCGGGTGCGAAATACGCCGGGAGCTAAGTTGCCACAGTCGGGGGCAGACAGAAAGGCAGTGTCCGAAGTGCCTGCATTAAAAGCCGTCCAGGTGAGGGTGGAAGTAGGCGTACAATTATCATTTGCAATGGCATTGCCGTGGCTCGCTATCCAGGCATTGAAGACAACATCTGGGTCAACGCCGGGGCCGCAATTTATAGTCAGTTCATGGGCAGGGGCACTAATAACTGGCCCGGAAATATCGGTGATGGTAATGGTCTGAACGTGCTCAACAAAATTGCCGCAAGCATCGGTGACACGCCACGTACGCTTAATAGTGAAACTGTTGGTGCAAAGCCCGGCAATGATAACATCCACTGTACTGATGGCGGCAGCGATATCGCAATCGTCGAGAATTGTGGTTGGCTGCCCGGTAAGTGAAAGGCTGTCCGCAGAGTCACAGTCCACGGTTATATCAGCCGGGAAAATAGCGACGGGAGGGGTATTATCTTCCACCTTGATGGTTTGCTGCTTCGTGCGGCTATTGCCGCAGGCATCCGTCACTATCCACGTTCTCGCGATGGTCATTTCCTGGGGACAACCTCCAGGGGTGATGTTTTCGGCAAAGGCGACCGTCAGCCCTTCGTCGCAGTTGTCTGAAATATTAGAAATCCCCCCCGTGACTAATGTGTCGGTATCGGCTGTGCAATCGAGGGTCAGGTCAGGTGGTATACTGAAGTTGGGTCCTTCCGTGTCGCGCACTTGAATGATTTGGGTATCAGTCACAGTATTGCTACAACCGTCGGTGGCTGTCCAGGTTCGTGTGATGTTGTAGTTATACGTTGCGCAAGCGCCAGTATCCACGGGTGTAATTACTACGCTAAAAAGAACAGGCACTGACCCCGCACAAGCATCCAAAGCTGTAACAGCCGGCGCCGGTGGTATGGGATCGCTACAGGCTATCATCGTATCTGCCGGCACGCCAGTGAGTGCAGGCGCCAAGGTATCCACTATAACATAAGTGGCCACGGCCGAAGCTATGTTTCCAGCATTGTCAGCCACGAAGAAGGTATCGACGAACATACCGCAGTTGTCCACAATGGTATCGGGAGCACTGTGGTAAAATGTGTCCACAGTGCAATTATCGGTGGCGTTGGCCATGAGGCTGTCCATTTGGGTTTGCCACCAGGCCGTGAAATTGGCGGAACCACAAGCCACAGTATCGTTAGCAAAGGTGTAATTCATCGCCGGAGGCACGGTGTCTGCAAAGACAATGTCAAAACAGAGAGTATCTGAAACCCCACCTCCTATGGCGATGTAATGCAAGGTCACGGTAGTGCCACTCGGAATCTGACTGCCCAGGCTGTACCCTGTCAGCGCAGCACTGTAAATCAATGAACTGGGCGATGGAGACACTGTCAAAGAACCGGTGCCAATAAACAGTGTATCCGTACAAGTATTCCCGACGAAAAACGTGTCGGGCCCTGTGTAGGTGAGTGAAAAAAGGTCACCTGGTGATTCGCACTGGGCATTTGCTGTTGTTGTCCATGAGAATAGCCCTGCGACGAGCACAAAGCGCAGTGACCAAGAGAGGAGTAATCGGTTTATCATACCTCGTAATTTATTTAGCCGGATAAAGAAAAGAAAACAGTCTTTTTGGGATAGGGTTAACCTGATTTCCAAGGTTTTACTTTTCCCATTAATAAGGTTTTAATAGAGGAATTAGGTGTTTATGAAAATATAATGGCAATAGGGGTACCCTTTTGCAAGTGGAAAGTGCCGGATTTCTTAAGGCAATGCCCCACATTTGGAGAAAAGGGCGAATGTTTTGGCCCAAAAAGAAATTGAAGACAGGTGTGAGTCGTAATTAAAATCGGTTCCATAAGACGCCGTGTTCATGGTTGTTATGAGACGACAGAAGCCCGGCAACAGCCAGGCACAAATTCGGATGCAAGTTATGAAAAGTTCATGTCACGTACCCAATATTTCTATTGAAAAAATTATAATGTTTTGAAAATTAACTGCTTAAAAAACTATGCTGTGAAAAAATCCAACCCAACCCCCTCGCTTTTAAATAGAGTTAATTGTAACAGATACAGCAGGTATTCCCAGAATAACTGCCGTCTGCAATTTCATGCAGCAAACTTAAAATAAGCGCCTAAGGAGTGATTAATCCCACTTAACATCTGGCAAAGGATACAAGGGCCTTATTTTCCTTCTCTGGCTGAAGGGTTTGTCCTTCTCAAACTTTCGTGGGTCCGCTCCTTCGTATGAAAAGCCCTGTGAAATAGCAAGCTCAGTTATTTCCTGCCGGGTGCTATTTACCTGGTACGCCGGTGCTGTCATTACCAGCGCCGCGGCCGAAGGCTTTTTATCATATCTATGGGAGCCGTTTAGCGGTTCCACCATGACGGCAGAACTATCTTCCTCGGTTTGTACAGGCGTGGTCAGCAATTGGAAACTGGAAATTGGCACTGCATAGTCATACATATACAGCGCATAGGTTTCAATTAGCCGTATTAGTTTTTCGGCGTATAGCGTGTCGGTGGCATATCCACATTCTTCCAGCCCGTTGGCCCAGCGAGAATAGTTGGTAACCTCGTACTGAAATAGACGACTATACCGGGCATTCTTGCTTAGAAAATCAGAATGGTCGCTGAATGACCCGGCAACGTCACTATAAGACCGAAAACATGATTTTTCCTTTTCATCATCCCAAGCGAGAAAGGTCTCACCTTCCCAGCCGTTGTTGCATTTTATACAGAAAAAATTGTTGGCATTAATGGCCATTTCCCCCTGCCCCCAATTGGACTCCAAGATGGCCTGTCCCAAAGTTATGCTTGCTGGTATG
>SCUG01000668.1 GCA_004297645.1 Saprospiraceae bacterium
GATCTTTTAAAACCCTGTATCTCCCACGAACCAGACCAAGGAAGACAAATGCTGTGGATAAATTATCCCCAATCCTTCCCAAACCAAACTATCACAGCATTCCAGACTATCTGGTTTCGTATTCACCGGGAGACGCCCAACCTCCCGGTGATTATTTCCCTAAAAGACTTCACTTAACTAATGCCCCATGGCCAAACTCCAATAAACTGAACCCCAAATTACCATTTTCACACGTTGAGTACGCTGCCATTTTTAAAATCAAACCATCATATCCCATCATCTCTTCTTTCCGGAATCCTCTTATTATTTTGCCCGTCAATAAAATCAAGGGACGTTCAATTTGCTACTTTTGCCCCCTTTTAAAGAAATGTCACCAAACCGGTAACTGTGATCAACTATTCCAGATTTGTTTTGAAAAATGGCCTGAGGGTGCTCATTCACGAAGATGAAAGTACACCCATGGCAGCCGTGAATGTGTTGTACAATGTGGGCAGCCGCGATGAGTCGCCAGACAAAACCGGCTTTGCCCACCTGTTCGAACACCTTATGTTTGGTGGCTCTGCCAATATCCCCGATTTCGACGACCCCATCCAACTCGCAGGGGGCGAAAACAACGCCTTCACCAACTCCGACATCACCAATTTTTACGACATCCTGCCATCACAAAATCTGGAAACCGCCCTTTGGTTAGAGAGCGACCGAATGCTGAGCCTCAATTTCAGCGAAAAGGTGCTGGAAGTGCAACGCAAGGTAGTGTTGGAAGAATTCAAAGAAACCTGCCTCAACCAGCCCTTCGGCGACGTTTGGCATCACATATACGAGCTTGCTTACGAAGTGCATTCCTACCGTTGGCCTACTATCGGCAAAATACCACGGCATGTGGAAGAAGCTACTTTGGAGGATGTAAAGCGCTTTTACTTCAGATACTACCGCCCGAACAATGCCATCCTCGTTATCGCCGGCAATGTGAAAACCCAGGAAGTGAGGACACAGGTGGAGCGGTGGTTTGGTGCAATACCTTGCGGCGAAACCGTGGAGCGCCATTTACCTGTTGAGCCACCACAACTGAAAATTCACAGCCGGACAAGCCCTTCTAAAGCGCCGGTGGATGCACTGTATATGGCCTTTCACACCTGTTCCCGCAGGGATAAGGATTATTACGGAGTGGATCTTCTTTCAGATATTTTATCCAATGGGCCATCTTCCCGCCTGTACAGGCGGCTTCTCAAAGAGCAGCAGTTGTTTTCAAATATAGACTGTTACATCAGCGGCAGTATGGACCCCGGCCTTTTCATCATCGAAGGAAGACCCTCGGAAGGCGTGAGTTTAGAGGCGGCAGAAGCGGCCATCTGGAAAGAACTGAATGACGTGAAAGATAATTTTGACAATGAACAGGAGTTGCAAAAAGTAAAGAACAAGGCTGAAGCCTCCCTTCAGTTTTCTGAAGTCAACGTGCTAAACAAAGCCATTAACCTTGCCTTCTTCGAACTTATGGGCGACGCAGGCATTATCAACCGGGAAGTTGAGATGTACCGTGCCGTATCCGTGGGAGACATCAAACGGCTTGCTTGCGAAATATTTACTCCCGAAAACAGCTCCAACTTGTATTACCGGGCCACACCAGCACCCTCCCCTGCTCCCGCCATTTCTCAATAAACTAAAAAGCCCCTCCCCGGACAAACCAGGGAGGAGACCAATCCCAAAAACCGAGTTACTAATTCTTGAGAACAAGTGCCCGCTCCAGTTGCCACCTGATGCCAAACATTTCTGTTGGACACCAGGCGGCAACCGGGCACGGGTACATCCTGACTATAATTGGGTCATTTTTCTGGTAGCCGTATTGGTTGGCGTTTCGAGGCGATAGTAGAAAACGCCACGGTTGGGCAGGTCGCCCTTTGCGATGCTGAACTCTTGATACCCCTTTCCGAAGTTACCACTCATGGATTTCACCAACTTCCCTGCTACATCAAAAACGGATAATGTCGCCGTGGATGCCTCTGGCAGGTTGAAACCAATGCTCGTAGATTCACTAAATGGGTTTGGCACGTTTTGATACAACTCGAAATTCGTGGTAGATTGAATCATGCCATCCGGCCCGTCAAAGCGCAGATTAACAGCGTGCACTTCACCGTCGTTGTTGTAACTTTCAGCTTTTGTGAATCGGGAATTCAATGTGAGAGAGTTGCTGAGTAAAGCATCCTGGCTGGCCGTGAAGGTCAGGCTGAACAATAGCTGTACAGCATCGGAGTGGGTCGCTGCCAATTGGTCCCAACTGGCGGTAATAGCCCCCTGCTCCAAAAGTGCCATGCCGAAATTGGATTCCTCCACCTGCGGCCCCGTTGTCAGTTTATCGAGTTGCAGCGCTTTGGTGTCAAAGTTAAGTGTAAACTGATACCCGGCTACATCTTTCAAACTGGCGGAAAAATCCACAGTCACCTTTTCGCCTGCTTTCACCATCCGGTCTTGCGCCATGAGGGTCAAACCTTCTCCACTGTTTCGGTCATCAGTCCCGCTGAGCAGTCCATTGGCTATGGCAGAGCTGTTCAAATCGCCGATTTTCACGGCCACAAAATCTGGCTCTGACCCTGTGGAAGTGAGATTGTTGATGTTGTTTACCTCAGGAAATGGAGGATTGAAAGGGTCGTTCGGATCGGGGAAAACATAAGCCCCGTCCACAAATCGCCATGAAGTATTATTCGGAAATTCCGGTAAAATATACAGAATGACCTTCCGCATATCCACCACGTCGCTGACGGAAAGCGCCGCGTTGTTGTTGATATCGCCAGCGATGAGTTTATACGGCGATTGCAGTGGCTCTATATTCAAAATATGGCGGTGCAACAAAACAAGGTCGTAAGTAGTGACACCATTCAACGGGTTGTCATTGAGGTTGGGAGTAAGCGTGTAATCATATCCCAAGGGCAGGTTGTCAAACTGATAGGCACCTTGAGCATTGGTCAGCGTGGTACCCGTAGAATTGCCGTTCAACTCAATGGTTACCTCTTGCACACCTTCCTGCTCTTCATTCGCCACAGTGCCGGCAAGTGCAATAAGAGGACCTTGGCAAGCTCCCATATTATCCTGCACTAAAATCTGGGTTTCACAAAAGTCTTGGTTGTTGTCGCTGTCGGTCACCCAAAGCTGTACGGGCAATGAGCCCAGGTCGTTGCAGGTCAGTGTGATGACCGAATCAGCGGGGTTTGGCGTAAACGAGAATAGGAGGTTTGCACCAGTGGTGCAATTATCAGAACTCCCGGCATCTAATGTCTGGGCATTGAGGTCAACAGTGCCACCTTGCATCATTTCCACAATGACCCCGGTTTCACAAACAACGGTTGGTTTTTTACAATCCTCAATGGTGAACAGGTAATCACAATACCCCGTGTTGCCGCAATGGTCAACAATAGCGTACCGGATGTGGTGGGTACCAATGGGATAAAAATTATACAAGTTCTGCCCGAAGCCGGATGCGTCGTAGCTGCCATTGTTGTAGAGGTCCACCTGCCAGGAATAAAGCAGCAGGTTTTCGGGTGTACAATCGTCAGTGGCAACCACCGATAGGTCGGGAGAAAAGTCACTACAGTTGGGTTTGAAATTGCAGAAAGTCCTGTTTTCGCAAATTGGCACCCAAGGGGTGTTCAGGTCGTTGACCATGATGGTTTGCGTATGTTGCCAAGGGCCGGCGGCACTGTTTGGGCACCAATCCACCACCGTCCAGGTGCGCAGTATCTTCTTGCAGGCACCCTGCACGTTGTCGAAAACGAGGTCTGTGTGCGTGGTTGCCAACATATTACATCCGGAAGTGGGAGGCACTACCGGCTCACCGGTAATGGCCGGGTTGGTGAGCGCATCGCAACCTGAGACGGTAATATCGGCGGGAAAAACGATGAGGTTGCCGATGTTCGGCACAGGCTGAATCGTGATGACTTGCACACAATATGCAGAAGCCCCGCCTGCATCAGTCACCTTAAAAGTGCGGAATAATGTGCCCGTACCACAAGGCAGGTTGCCGTCGTCGGCATGGATGATGGTGAGCACCGAGCCGCAGTTGTCGGTAGCAAGCCCATCATTTGGACCTTGCAATGCCGGGTTGGTGGCAATATCGCCGGTGATGTTCAAATCGGTGATATCCGTTCCGCAGGTCACGGTAAGGTTTGGCGGGCAGGTCAGCGTGGGCGACGATGCATCCTGCACCTGCACCTGCACGGTACATTCGTTGTAATTGCCGTGGCAATCAAACACCCGCAGGATGACGTAAATCGTATGCGCCGCGTCGGCGCAACAATAATCTATGGATGGACCAAAGGTGTAGTTAGCGTTGTTGCCGCAATAATCATTGAGTTTGGCCACCTCGAAGTGGTCAATGCAGCAGTTGTCGGAACTGCCATCGTCGAAGGTTGCGGCGTAGGTAATGCCATAGCCTTGGTCATCGAGCGCCACCACAGTATGTGCATCGCACACCGGGTGGGGCTTCACATTGTCCACCAATGTTATTTTCATGGTGTCAGAAGCCGAGTTGCCGCAGGCATCCGTGACTTTGTAAATGATTTTGTGCGTGCCAATGGCTAAACCGGGAAACGGCACCTGACCGCCGTTGCCGGCAATAGGCCCTACGGGCGTCAGTACGAGCACTGTAAAACTCGAACAATCGGCAACGGTGGCTGGGGGGAGAATAGGTGTACCGTGGCAACCGGGCAGGTTGGCGCTCAAAGTTATATCTGCGGGAGCAGTAACCAATGGTGCTGTCTTATCTTCCACATTGATGATTTGCTTACAAATCCAGGGATTCGTAATCATATTGATGGGCAAACACCAATCTATTACCGTCCATGTGCGCAAAATTCGGTAGCTGGCGCCACAGCTTGGGATGACCTGGTCCTGATAGGAGGAAGTTATATTGCATAATGAGCCGGCGGCTGGCGTAATGTCGTAAGTGATGGAATTCACGGTGAGCGTGGGGTATCCCGTGACGGCCGGGCTTACATCGGGGATGAAGCCAGCCACACATAATAGCGTGGTATCCGGCGGGCATACCGGCACGAGGTTTACTAACGAAATCCGTTTCACCTCGATAAACTGCGTGCAGGTACTTTGATTTCCGATGGAATCAGTGGCATTCCATATACGCATGATTCGAGTGGAAAAGGTATCGGCGCAGGTGCCCTGCGTGACCATGTCCACCCAAAGCACATCGAAGCTGTGACAGTCCACAAACCATGGCGTGGGAACATCGCCGCCGATGGTATCCGGATTCACATCCTGGAGGCAATTGATGGTGACCGAGTCGCAGTTTCGAATCCATGGACCCACCTTGTCTTCTATCTTCAGAAGACCCCAACAACTCATTCCGGTCACTGTATTGACCACCGTATAGTTGACGGTTTGGCCAACGTACGAGTAGTCAATGTAGTTCGTGTCGGAATTGGCCACGTTGACAACAAAGTTGCCAAAACAGCCGTAGTCTCCCTCAAGTACCATCCCTGGCGTTATCCACATCTCGCAGGTTGCCGGCATGGATACATTCAACAGGTCGTCGCAGACCAATCCGATAGAGGGAGGATTGAAGCCATTAACGGTAATGGTGAAGGAGCACGTGTCCGCATTAGCGCTGGCATCCTGCGCCTGAAAGGTCAGGAGGTAAGAGCCAATGGGGAAATTGTCTCCAGAAGTAAGCCCGGTGTTATCTATCTGCGTGATACTTGGTACGGAGGCATTGTCCGTGGCGGTCACGTTGAAAGATACCACTGCGTCGCATGCGCCGGGGCTTAGGTTAATGTTAATAGGTGCTGGGCAAGTTATCACCGGAGGGGTAATGTCTTGCGCCGGTAGAGGAGCAGCAAAGCTAATTAGCAGAGCGGCCAACGAACTGAGTAGCAGTCGTTTCATAGGACTCTAGTTTTGGGTTAGAAAATAAGATTCGTCAATATCAGTTAACAGCAGTCCCATACCCTGTGCAGTTTAGAGCAACCGCTGCAAGGCATACGACCACAGGTCATCTGCACGTCTAGTTTTGGTAAACTAAAAGGTTGGTTAAAAAGTCATGGCCGGAGTAAAATGCTCCGAATGAAAAGAGTAGATTTGGAGGAAAGCCTGGAAAATTTCTTTCGAGGAATTACGAATAGATTGGAGCGTACAAATATCAAAACAATGTTGCAAAGGTATATGAACGTTTTGCGGGTACCATACCCCGGCAATGGTATTTTTTAAATGCCACCCATAGTTAACCCGTTGGAGCGGTGACTTATTTCAACAAAACAGTCTGATTTTAATCATGCACGGCGGAGCGCCTCACAAATGAGATTTGCACGATTATTCACGCTGGATTTTCCCATGCCTGATTGATATCCGAACTTTCCTGTATTGGCAGCTTCAGCACCGCTTTCATTCGTTTGATGCTCATGAAATCACCAACTAAAATACGCCTTACAAAATCCTTTTCCTTTGAAATGGCGCATGCCCTGCCTGGTTATGACGGGGCCTGTAAGAACATTCACGGCCATTCTTACCGGCTGAAAGTGACGATAGCCGGTTCGCCCATGAGGCAATCTGGCCACCCAAAGGACGGCATGGTCATGGACTTCAAAGTGCTGAAAAACATCGTGAAAGTGCAGATAGAAGACGTATTCGACCATGCGCTCGTTTTACCGGAATCCTCCTCCGGCGAGCTGGTGTCTATGCTGCAAGAGCGATTTGAAAATGTAGTACTAACGCCTTTCCAGCCTACTTGCGAAAATCTGTTACTCCATTTCATCGGAAAAATTCGTCCTGAGTTGTCGCCGGAGGTAGAATTGAAAGTGGTACGCTTATATGAAACAGCTGCTTCCTATGCCGAATGGAATGCCGAAGACAATGAACAATGAACAATGTGCAACGACACCCGGCAGTCCCTTATCTCTGACCGGAATGTGTAATTATACTGTCGAGCGTTAGGTTTTGTCCATCCCGGGTATTGGGCGCTGGCTTCGCTGGCTTAGGGGTTTGGGGGCGAAGCCCCCAATATCCCCTCCCCCCGGCACCGCCGGAGGCGG
>SCUG01000669.1 GCA_004297645.1 Saprospiraceae bacterium
ATCCGGCCCACGGCGCTCCATCCCAGCTCACCAAAAAAGTAACCACAGCCACCAAAGCCAGCGCAGCTAAAATATACGCCAATTGTTTTTTGGAAAAATACAGCCGGGGCAGGATGACCTCCATGTTGACGGTGATGACGATGGCAATGGCAATCAACACGATGGCGCTCCGCACAAAAAACCGGGAGGTGTTGTCAATGTCCCCCAACAACAGGAAGGGGATGAACACCCATAAGGTGCCCCAGAAAAATATTTGAAACCAGGTGCTTTTTCTTGGTAAAAAATTCATGCGCCAAAGGTCTTCATTCGACGCCACCCTTCCAAAGTTTCTCAATCAACGTTGCCCTTTCCTCAACTTGGTGTCCCAAAATCCCCATCATCCAAATTTCTGGTTTCATTGAGGTTCCTTCCCGTTTCATTGATTTTATTTCCTGCTATCTTCCACGGTATGCAATTTTGCTCCTCAATTGATTACCTAAATCGCATCGCTTATGAAATTCAAATTCCTTTTTATCGCCGCCTTGTTATTGGCCACCTTCACCCAGGTACTGGCACAAAGAGGCGGCTGGGACATGGACCCCGAACAGCGCGCCAAGACACAAGCGGCTATGATGAAAGACAGCCTTTCCCTTTCCGAAGCCCAGGCCAGTAAAGTGGAGGAAGTGCTGTTGAAATACGCCAAACAAATGTCGGATGTGCGAAACGAAGATTCCGGCGGCAACTGGTCAGCCATGCGGGAGAAAATAATGGTCATTCGGGAAGCCCAAAACAAAGAATTGAAAACCATGCTGACCACGGAGCAATACGACAAATGGACGAAAATCCAGGAGGCGCAAAGAGGCAACCGGGGTGGCCCCGGCGGCAACAGAAGCGGCCAGCCCAAAGAAAAAAACGGCTAAGCCGGGTGATAATTGGAACAAACGGGGAGCCGGTGCGAACCGCCTCCCCATCTGATTTCATCCGCCAGCCATGAAAAGCGGGATGAATGCAATCACCCGGCTGCATCTCTCGCCAGCAACCACTCCGGTAATAACCCGAACATCAACTGCATTACCCACTTATGAAAAATTCCCTTTTAGCAATTGCCCTGCTGTTTTCCGCGAGCCTTGCGGCTCAAACTTTCACCATAAAAGGAAAGGCCGTGGACGAAAACAATGCCCCGCTGCCCGGCGCCAACGTAGCGCTGCAATACCCCTGGGGCGACGACGTGAAACTCGAGGCCACCGAAGCCAACGGAAGTTTCGCATTCACGCAGGTAGAGCAGGGCGGCTATAAAATCCAAATCACCTATCTGGGGTACGAGCACTTTGTGAAAGAAGTGACGGTGTCGGGGCAATCCCTCGATTTGGGAACGCTCCAACTCAAACCCGCTTCCACCCAACTGGCCGGGGTGGAGGTGAAAGACCGGATGCCATTGGCCAAAGTGAACGGCGACACCACCGAGTTCAACGCCGGTGCTTTCAAGGTAATGAAAGATGCCAGCGCCGAAGACCTGGTGTCCAAATTGCCTTCGGTGACGGTCGAAGGCGGCAAAATGCAGGCGCAGGGCGAAGATGTAAAAGAAGTGCTGGTTGATGGCAAACGCTTCTTCGGCAGTGACCCAACCGCTGCCCTGCGCAACCTGCCCGCCGAGGTAATTGAAAAAGTGCAGGTGTTCGACCAGGAAAGCGAGCAATCGCAGTTTTCGGGATTTAGCGATGGCAATACCGCCAAGACCATCAACATCGTTACCAAAAAGAACATGCGGGCCGGCCAGTTCGGAAAAATATATGCCGGCTACGGCACTGATGAGCGATACCAAAGTGGGGGCAATGTAAACTTCTTCGACGGCGACCGCCGCATTTCCGTTATCGGAATGTCCAACAATGTGAATGTCCAAAACTTTAGTTCCGAAGACCTGCTCGGCGTTATGGGATCCGGCGGCAGAGGCTGGAGTGGCGGCAGAGGCGGCGGCGGGTTTGGCGGCGGCGGCCGTGGCGGCGGCAGCTCCGTCAGCGATTTTCTGGCTCCCTCTTCCGGCGGCATAGCCCACACCAGTGCCATCGGCATCAATTACTCGGACCAATGGGGGGAAAAAACGGAGATTTCCGGCAGCTATTTTTTCAACAGAAGTAAGAACAACGCTACCGTGACTCTCAGCCGCCAATTTATGGAAGCGGAAGGCTTAGGCCAATTGTATGACGAAGAAAACACCACCCTCAGCACCAACGTCAACCACCGTTTTAATATCAGGTTGGAGCACGCGATTGACAGCTCCAACTCCCTCATTTTCCGCCCGCAGCTAACCCTCCAGGTCAACGACGGCAACTCGGCCACCTTGGGGAAAACTACCCTCGGCGCCATTATGCTCAACAGCACCGGCAACACCTATTCCTCTGACCTCACGGCCATGAATTTCAGCAGCAGCCTGCTGTGGCGCCACAAATTTGCAAAGCCCGGCCGCACTTTTTCCGTCAATGTATCGCCGGGCTTTTCGCCCAAGAATGGCAACAACACCCTGCAATCGCTCGACGCCTTTTTTACCGATACAACCGCCTACGACACCCTCGATCAACGCGCGGGCCTCGACGTGAACAGTTGGAATATCGCTTCCGATTTTACCTACACCGAACCAGTCAGCGAAAAAGCCCAGATAGAGGCGAGCTACCGTGCAAGCTGGCAGCAGGAGAAGTCTGATAAATCAACCTACGATTTTTTGGAAACCACCGGCGGGTACGATGCCTTGAACGAGCAGTTGTCCAATGTTTTTTCAAATGACTATTACACCCAAACGGCAAGCACCGGCTACCGCTACAACAAAGGCCGCGATATGAATGTGATGGTGCGGGCCTCCTACCAGTGGGCCAAGCTGCTCAACAACCAGACCTTCCCCGACTCGCGGGAGTTCGACCATGTGTGGAACAGCGTGTTGCCCTTTGCCATGCTGCGCTACAATATCACCCAGCAAAAAAATATCCGCATTTCTTACCGCACCAATACCCGGCAACCCTCGGTGAACCAACTGCAAAATGTGGTGGACAACAGCAACCCCCTCCAATTGCGCACCGGCAACCCCAACCTTGCGCAGAGTTACCAGCACAGCCTGTCCTTTCGCTACCAAGCCACCAACACGGAAAAATCTACCGTGTTTTTTGCCATGTTAAGCGGCAGCCTCACCAACAACAACATTTCCAACGCCACCTATTTCTCCGGTAGCGACAACCCCATCTTTGAGGAACTCAACATACAACCCGGCGTACAAATCACACAGCCCGTGAACCTCAACGGCTACCGCAATGTGCGCTCCTTCATCACCTATGGCCTGCCCCTGAAAAAACTAAAATCCAGTTTGAATTTTAACCTGTCGTGGACCTACGCCCGCACACCGGGCC
>SCUG01000670.1 GCA_004297645.1 Saprospiraceae bacterium
ATTGCCCTCACTATTTGTACTAAGCCTATTTGGTTCTGGCTGCATCCCGATTACCCGGATGGCTAAAGTTTAATAGCAAATGTCAAATGGACAAAACCTGGCGTTCAAAAGTATAAATCTTTATGATGAAAATATCAAAACATACCGTTTGGGTTCTCATTCCTTTTCTCCTCTCAATTAGCTGTGAGCAGCCAGTGAAAAACAGTCCGGATTTTCAAACAAGATTCATAGCACAAGACCCGCAGAAAAGTGGCTTTTACTTTTTAAATTCTCTCGATGAAGATATACTTATCAACCCCTTGAGTTACACCAATGCGTACAACGGCGGAGGCGTAGCCATTGGCGACCTTAATAACGATGGCCTTCAGGATGTTTACATGACCGGCAACATGGTATCCTCGAAGCTTTTTCTGAACAAGGGAAACTTCACTTTTGAGGATGCAACGGGAAAAGCAGGCGTAGGCACTAAGGGTTGGTGTTCGGGTGTGACGATGGCAGACGTCAACAACGATGGCTGGTTGGATATTTACGTATGCCGGACTTATTACGACATTCCGGAAGACCGCGCTAATCTATTGTTCATCAATAACCAGAATGGCACTTTTTCAGAGCAGGCTGCTCATTTCGGAATCAATGATGAAAACTTCAGCATCGGCGCTTCCTTCTTCGACTACGACAGGGATGGCGACCCCGACCTCGTTGTGGCCAATCACCCGCGGGACAGGATGGTTTCTTTGTCTGTCCATTATAATTATTGGCTGGCTCCGGTCAAGAAATTCAGCAACCGGCTTTTTAGAAATGATGGAGGTACCTTTACAGAAGTAACGGAAGCTGCCGGGTTGCTCTCTTACGGCTTCAGCTTGGGCGTGACTACCTCAGACCTCGATAGCGATGGCTGGCCGGATATTTACATAGCGGTTGACCACGATGAACCTGACCTGATATTCCACAACAATGGCAATGGCACTTTCACAAATGTGGCCGCAACGGCCATTAAAGAAAACAGCCGAAGCTCTATGGGCATAGATGCCGGCGATGTAAACCACGATTTATACCCGGATATTCTCGTGGTGGAAATGCTCCCTGAGGAGAATTTCTTAGAGAAAATGAACATGGATAGGCAATCCGTTGAACGCTTTCAGTATTTGGTGGACAGCCTTGGCTACAAGTACTACCACATGCGCAATTACCTCCACCTTAACAATGGCAATGGCACTTTCAGCGATATAGGCCAAATGGCGGGCATCCATCGAACCGACTGGAGTTGGGCCGCGCTGTTTATGGATGCAGACAACGATGGCTGGCAAGACATTTTCATCACCAATGGCTATTACCGCAATGTTTATAACAACGACCTTTTCAAATCCCTCGATGCCAGGATGAGTGCCTTGACGGACATGGCCGAAAAAAACAGGGTGGCCGCCGGGTACGCCCGGAATTGCCCCCAAACCAAAGTTTCAAATTATCTCTTCCAGAACAAAGGGGGGCTTCAGTTTGAAAATCGCACCACTTCTGCCGGATTCGACTTGCCTACCATTTCAACCGGCGCCGCATACGGTGACTTAGACAACGACGGTGACCTCGACCTCGTAATTAATAACATAGGTGAGCCATCCTTGCTCTACGAAAACAAAACACCCGGCCATTCCAGGTATTTGCGTTTTAAAACGGGCTACGATAAAAGGATGTCCGGTTTGGGAACCAAAGTCATTTTAGAATACAATGGCATCACGCAATACCGGGAGCTGCTCACCACGAGAGGTTACCAATCGGGTTGCGAACCCATAGTTCATTTTGGCGTTGGCAGCACTTCTGCTGTTGATAAGGTTCATATCATTTGGCCGGACGGCAAAATGCAAACCCTGTCAGATGTCCCCACCAATCAGACGCTCACAGTGGAATACAAAAATGCTGGTGAAATTTATACGCCTCCGGCAAAAGGCCACTTGGTGAAGGAGTTGCCCGCATCTGCGACAGGGCTGGACTTCGTGCAACGGGAAAATTATTACAATGACTACGAAGACCAGATGCTGCTTCCCCACAAGTTATCGGAGCAAGGACCTTTTATCGCCACCGGCGATGCCAACGGCGACCAACTTGACGACCTGTACATTGGCGCCCCATCTGGCCAGGCGGGTGTTTTGTATTTGCAGGACGGTGCTGGCAGGCTCGTGAAAAAACAGATCCCTGATTTTGAAAAAGATAAAGGCTACGAAGATGCCCACAGCGCCTTCTTCGATGCCGATGGCGACGGAGATGCCGATTTGCTGGTGGCCAGCGGTGGTTATGAGTTTCCCGAAAATGCCCCCAGGTACCAGCCCCGGCTTTACCTCAACGACGGCAAGGGAGGCTTTACCAAAGCAGCCGCCGCCCTTCCGTCCTGGCCCCATAGTTCATCTTGTGTGAAGCCGGCCGACTTTGACGGAGACGGAGACCTCGATGTTTTCATCGGTGGCCTATTGACTCCTCAAAAGTATCCTGCACCTGGCCGGAGCGGCATTTTTATCAATGACGGGAAAGGAGTGTTTGAGGAGCTGACAAACAAAATAAGCCCTGAACTTGCGAATGCCGGCATGGTGAAAGATGCAATCTGGACTGATGTCAATCAGGATGGACACCCCGACCTGATAATTGTGGGGGAATGGATGCCTGTTACTTTTTGGCTTCAGAAAGATGGAAAGCTTATCGAGAAAACCAAAGAGGTGCTTCCCGGCTCCCCCGTTGGTTGGTGGAACTGTATCCAGGCTGCCGATCTCGACGGGAATGGCCTGGAGGATTTCGTAATCGGCAACCTTGGCCTGAATTACAAATTCAAAGCCTCCGGGCGCAAGCCGTTCACTATTTACGCCAAAGATTTTGACAACAACGGCACATTAGATATCGCGTTGAGCACTTACTATGGGGACAAAGTTTATCCTGTAATGGGCTATACCTGTGCCACCCTACAGACTCCATCGTTAAAGGAAAAGTTTGCAACTTTTACAGACTATGCAAAGGCGGATATAGAGCAAGTGTATGGCGAAGACCTACGTAGCGCATTGCGCTATGACGCCACTCAGTTCGCCAGTATCGTACTCTACCAGGATACTCCCGGAGCATTTACTGTTAGTGAGCTTCCTATAGAAAGCCAGACGGCACCTGTGAACAGCAGTGTAATCACAGATGTAAATAAGGATGGGAAAAAAGACCTGATTGTAGCCGGAAATTTATACCAGTCAGCAATAGAAACCGGAAGGGCGGATGCCGGAACAGGCAAAATCTTGCTAAACATGGGAGGACGTGATTGGAAGCCCCTCCCTGTTAATGAATCGGGGCTTTATCTTTCCAATGACGTAAAATCCATGAAACTCATAAATCTTGGGAAAAGCAGAAGGCCGGTTTTAATAATTGGAAACAACAAGGCTGCCTGTCAGGCAATAGAGTTGCCGGATGAAGGCATTTGACAAATCCTACCCGCCAAACCGGGAACGCTACCATGCACCTGTCCCTGAGTTGGAGGCATTTCTTGCCGGCGGCCCCTCCCGCCGAACCGGGGTTCGGCAAGAGAGCAAGAATAGATAAGAGAGCATATTGTTAACTTTGAAAAGGCCTGAATGATTGCATGATAGACAAGCCCCTCAAGAGCGAATAAATTTTGCGAGGAGGTAATCTTTTTTTTTGCGATAGTTTGCGTCTTACTGCAAAGTTCTATAACTTCGCCGCCGACTTTCTCAAAGTTTAGTTCTTGTTCGGTTTTATCGTTGGGCGCATTTCGCCATTTGAAAAATACCTCCGTTAAGGTATCCTGGGTGAAGGCAAACGGAACTATCTTTGCATCGCATGATATATCAATCAAAGGATTCGATATTTTTTTTGAAGACAGATTATAATCCAAACCGTGAACATTTGACAACTGACATTTACATTCTTTCCCAAACCCGATTCTATTTACATCTTCCCTCTGACCGATTGTCGTTTTTTTTATTAAAGGCATCTTCTCTTCGTTCTGTCGTTTCACGCAGGACATAACGGGGTTGCGATTCTTATCTGTTTTTTCTGTTTTCCCAAAAAAGCCCTCCTTTCGGAGGTACCGTACAAGGCTGTTTTTCTTTAACCGTACACACACACAAGGCATGCGCCTTGGTACTTTATATCGAGAGTCAGGAATGATTAAAAAATAACTTCTCACTTTCGAGCGGGCGGGTTTTGAAACCCGCCGGTTTAGAAAGTAATAGAATGGCGGGTTTCAAAACCC
>SCUG01000671.1 GCA_004297645.1 Saprospiraceae bacterium
GACGATAGGATGGTGTGGCCCTAAAATCCGGATTCTAATAGCGTAGGCCCGCAGAAAATAAGCGAGGGCGGTTTCGAGGTCTCCCTGGTCAAGGAGCAGCAAGCCGGTATTGGAGTAAGTGTTGGCCATTTCCGAATTGTCCACACCGGGGTGTTTTGCGAAAATTTTCAGTGCCATTTCGAGGTAATCTACCGCATTTATGTAGTCTCCTTTATTGCTGTAAGTCGAGCCGATGTTGTTGTACAGGCTGGCGTAATTCATTTCATCTTTACCGTGGAGACAGTCGTAAATGATGCGGGTGGTATCGAAATAAGCGAGAGCCTCATCGAGATGCCGCATTTTGGAAGAAAGCGTACCTAAATTGAAATAATTGTTGGCGGTCTCTTCCGAGTAAAGGCCGTGTTTCCTGCTGTTAAAGATGAGTGCTCCGCGATAATTCCTAAGCGCTTCGCTGTAATTTCCGAGGTTTTCGTACACGATACCAATATTGTTGAATTGGTTGCCCACCTCATCGTAATTCATAGACTGGCTGATGGCGAGAGCCTTTTTCAGGTATTCAAGGCTCTTGAGGTAGTTGCCTGTAGTGAGCAGGTAAATAGCGTAGCTGTTGTAGGCCTTCACTTTCTCAATATGGCCTCTGGGCAGCCTCTTTTCGGCGAGTTCCACTGCTCTTTTTTGGTAGTATTCGCTTTGGGAAAGTTGCCCTGTCCGGCGCAGGGAAAGGCCGGTATTCCGGTAAATACTGACCATTTTAGCATAGGGCACTACCCGCATACTTTGGTAAATGTTTAGCGCCTTCTTGTAAAAAATAATGGCTTGCTTATACTCTGAAATTTTGCCGAGGCTGTCAGCTATGGTGGTATATTTTTCAGCGATGTGCCGGTCGGTTGATTGCCCATAGGAAAGGCTGGTCAGCAGCAGCGCTGCCAGCAGGAGTATGTATGTTCGGGATGTAGTTAGTTTTCGCATGCTTACTCTGTGAGATTGTGGCTCAGTTGCTCATTGCCCCAAATTTCTACTGTCGGAACTTACTGATGCACCTTTTGGTAGCTTGTACAGCCCCTTTCTTGCCATCGGCCTCAAAATAGTAAACGCCGGGGGGAATCGAATTCTTTTTTAGAGTTATTTGCCTTTCAGGTTCTGTGGCTATCGTACAGATGTCCGAATAGTGCGCATTGCAGCGGCTGACTACTCTGGCCAGGCCCACATTCAAGGCTTCTTGCCCAAACTGGATACCTGCCGAAACACTCAAAAAAAAGGGTGAAGCAAAAGGGTTCTTTAACATGGAATCTGATTTTCCACGATTACCAAAAACCAATATTATCATTGACCTTTGCAATCCGAAGTACGGGCCATTTTTTTTGGCTTCACGTTGGAAAGATGACCAAACAAGCTCTAATCTACCGGACACTTTCGAAATTTACCTCCCAACCACCAAGTCGCTAAGAACACAAAGATTCGGCAGCGATAATCTTATAAAAACCTCTTTGTGCTCTTTACGCCTTCGTGGTTGAAAGTGTCCATTAGCTTATAAAATTGTAACTCCGATTGATGAAAGTACTTGTAACCTGTCCTCCTATGCTGCGGCTGATAGATGAATTCAGGCCCACATTTACTGAAAAAGGAATTGAGTTGGTCACACCAGAAGTGGTGCAAACACTCACCGAAAAACAATTGATGGAAATACTTCCGGCGGTGCATGGATGGATCATTGGCGATGACCCTGCCACCCGCAAGGTTTTCGAGGCCGGGAGGGCGGGCAATTTCCGGGCCGCCGTGAAATGGGGCGTTGGTGTGGATAATGTAGATTTCCAGGCTTGCAGCGATTTAGGGATTCCCGTCATCAATACCCCGCAGATGTTTGGCGAGGAGGTGGGTAGCCTGGCTGTGCATTATTTAATTGGCCTTGCACGAGAAACCTTTTTCATCGACCGGAATGTGCGCAATGGGGAATGGCCGAAACCAGCCGGAATTTCTCTATTTGGCAAAACCGTGGCTCTCATCGGCTTTGGCGATATTGGGCAGGCAGCGGCCCGGCAAATGCTGGCTTTTGGCCTCAAAATAATTGTGTACGACCCCTTCGTAAAACCCTCGGATAACGACCGGAACAAATTTTCGTTCCATGCATTCCCGGAACATCTGGATGAGGCCGATTTTGTTGTCATCACCTGCGCGTTGACTTCCGCTACCCGCCACCTTATTTGTGAAGATAGTCTGGCAAAAATGAAGGACGGGGTCCGGTTGGTGAATGTTTCTCGCGGAAGTATCGTAGATGAAACAGCCTTAATTGAGGCACTGCATTCCGGCAAGGTGCATTCGGCGGCATTGGATGTTTTCGAAAATGAGCCACTTCCTGATGGTTCTGCATTGCGCTCTTTCGAGCGTTGCATCTTTGGTACCCATAATGGCTCAAATACGTTGGATGCGGTGCGAAGGGCCAGCAAGGTTGCCATGAAGCGCATGTTTGAATTCTTAGAGGTATAAAATAAAATCCAATCAGGATGCAAAAAAATGTGTTGATTACCGGGGTGTTGGGAGGAATCGGGTCTGCTTTGGGTGAGGCTTTCAAGGCTTCCGGGTACTATGTGTACGGTTTGGATATGCGGGAGAATTTCAAGGAAAACTGCGACAGATTCATCCGCTTCGACATCAACCAATACGTGTCGGATGCAGCTTACCGCATACGTTTTACCCAAATCTTCGAGGATGTAATTCCCCGCCTTGATGTGCTCATCAACAACGCTGGCGTACAGCGATTGGACAGATTAGAGGATATTAAACTGGAGGACTGGCAGGAAACGGTAAATGTCAACCTGACGGGTCCGATGTTATTGAGCAAACTTTTCTTGTCGAGATTAGAAGAAAACAACGGCTGCATCATAAATATTGGGAGTATCCACCAGCAGCTTACCAAGAAAGGGTTTGTGAGTTACGCCACGTCGAAAAGCGCCATTGTAGGCTTGACCAAGGCTATGGCGGTTGATTTAGAGGGGAGGGTACGTGTGAATGCCATTAGCCCGGCTGCCATCGAAACAGAAATGCTCAAGGCAGGCTTTGAAGGTGACGAAAATGCCATTGATGAGCTGAGAAAAATACACCCGGTGAAGCGAATAGGTTATCCCCACGATGTAGCGAAGCTCGCATTATTTTTGGCCTCCGAAAATAGAGGATTTATCCATGGTGCCAACTTCTTGCTGGATGGTGGTATCAGTTCAGTGTTGAAAGATTTATAAAGTTTAGGTGATGGGG
>SCUG01000672.1 GCA_004297645.1 Saprospiraceae bacterium
GTGGTTCAAAAAATCTGTAAATAGCGACTGCAAGCACGGCACTGAGCAGCGAGGCGATGAGGATGGAAACGGTATTTTTCATAAGTACAAGTTTCAAGAAAATCGCAATTTGGGAATTTTCCGGCTTTTGCCAATAAAGAGTGGCCAGAGTTTTTCCTGCCGCCGGAAAATGTACCGCTGGTCTTTTCATTTTTAGAAAATAAAAACGCAACTCCATCCGGTATGTTTCTGGGGCGCTCGATTTCCGGTGGCTGTGTCTATATTGCGCGAGTCATTACTTTTGTACTTATGTCAAAGTTACCATTTTTTAAATACCAGGGTACCGGCAATGATTTTGTCTTAGTGGACAACCGTGAGGGCCGGGTTTCACCCAAAGACAATCAACTGATTCGCACCCTTTGCGACCGCAAATTCGGCGTCGGTGCCGACGGCCTCATATTGATGCAAAACAAAGCGGGCTTTGATTTCGAAATGGTCTATTTCAATTCCGACGGCAGTGGAAGCACCATGTGTGGCAACGGAGGGCGCTGCATCGTGGCCTTTGCCCGGTATTTAAACATCATTGGTGATTCATGCCGATTTTGGGCCGTTGGTGATGCCCACGACGCCAGAATCAATGCGCAAAACTGGGTGGAGTTGAAAATGGCCGGCGTGGAAAGGGTGGAGCAGGGCGACGGGTATTTTGTGCTCGATACCGGCTCGCCGCATTACGTCATTTTTGTCGAAGATATCGACGACATTCACGTGGTAAAGAGTGGCCAGGTCATCCGATATTCCGACAGGTTCAGGAAGGAGGGAATAAACGTTGACTTTGTGGAAAAAACAAAAGACGGGCTTTTGGTGGCAACTTATGAGCGGGGTGTGGAAAATGAGACCCTTTCGTGTGGCACCGGTGTGACGGCAGCGGCCATCAGCAGCTATTTCGCTTCGGGGGAACCCGGCCATTACGACGTACCCATCAAAACGAAAGGTGGAGATTTGCAGGTGAAATTCGATGCCATCGGTAGCGGAGCGTTTCAAGATGTGTGGCTATGCGGCCCTGCTGTGCAAGTGTTTTCCGGCACTTATTTTTTATGAAAAAACAGAGCCTTCCGGCCAAACAGCTCTCCTAAATTTTATTCAAAATCCTCGTCGTCGCCAAGGTCAAGTTTGGCAGCAGCCAATTCGCTGAATGCATGTTGGTCGCCAATTTTCTTGGCTATCGCCATGCCGTCTTTATAGGTTCGGAAGGCGCTGGCAGGCTGTCCCAACGCTTCCAGAATTTTTCCCAAATGGTAATAGGTGCCGATATATTCCGGCGATTCTACCGCTAATTTTTGGTACAACTCCAATGCTTTTTCGGCATGGCCCAATCCCTCGTATTCTTTTGCCAAGGCAAAGACGATGAAGGCATCACCTGGATTTGATGCGTAAAATGCCAGCAATTGTTGCAATCTGTCGGAACTCATAACGGGGATTTTATTCTTCTTTCATGGAAAGCTGTATGCGCTTCCTGCTCAAATCTACTTCGACCACCCTGACGTGTACGTGCTGATTAAGGCTGACGACATCCGCGGGGTTTTTGACAAATTTATTGGCTAATTGCGAGATATGGACGAGTCCGTCTTGTTTCACTCCAATGTCCACGAAGGCACCAAAATTAGTAACGTTGGTGACAATGCCTGGCAATATCATACCCATGCGCAGGTCTTCGGGGGTGCGCACATTTCCGAAGGCAAAAGCTTTGGCGGCACCCCGCGGGTCAAGACCAGGTTTATCCAATTCTTTGATAATATCGGTAAGTGTGGGGAGCCCCACTGTGTCCGTTACGTATTTCTTTAAGTCGAGGCTTTGGCGAAGTCCAGCCGATTGCATAAGCCCGGAGATATTTTCTCCGGCATCACGCGCCATTTCTTCTACGATGTGGTAACTCTCTGGATGAACAGCCGTGTTGTCAAGTATTTGGCGGCCATTGCGAATGCGAAGAAACCCCGCGCATTGCTCGAAAGCCTTGGCACCCATTCTGGGCACTTCCTTCAATTGCTGCCTCTCTGAGAACTGCCCACGCTCTGAGCGGAAGTCCACGATGTTTTGTGCCAAAGCAGGGCCAAGCCCTGAGACATAGGTGAGCAAATGTTTGCTGGCAGTATTGAGGTTTACCCCGACGGCATTCACACAACTTACTACCGTACGATCCAGGCTAGCTTTAAGTTTTACGGGATTCACATCATGCTGGTACTGCCCTACGCCGATGCTTTTTGGATCTATTTTCACCAGCTCGGCCAGTGGGTCCATGAGCCTGCGGCCGATGGAGACGGCTCCTCTGACCGTGATGTCGTGGTTTGGGAATTCTTCGCGGGCAATGGCAGAAGCGGAATAGATGGATGCACCGGCCTCATTGACCGAAAATATTTCGACAGGGCCTTGAAAATCAGCTCGGCGACAGAAGTCCTCCGTTTCTCGCCCGGCAGTGCCATTGCCGATGGCAATGGCCTCAACCTTATATTTTTCTACCAGAAAGGCGAGTGTTTTTTTTGCCATGACCTCATTGGCCTTCGGTGGGTGAGGGTAGATGGTGG
>SCUG01000673.1 GCA_004297645.1 Saprospiraceae bacterium
GGAAAATTCATTACTTCTTCGATAGGGAAAAAACTAATCATGAGCCTGACGGGGCTTTTCTTGATTTTGTTTTTAATCGTTCACTTATTGGGGAACCTTCAGTTGTTGCATGACGACGAAGGCCAGGCATTTAATCTTTATGCCAGATTTATGACCACCAATCCTCTCATCAAGGTAATATCCTATTCACTATACACCTTTATCTTATTGCATGCCATACTCGGAGTGGTATTATGGCGGCAAAACAGAGCTGCCAGAGGGAATCAGGCGTATGCCATGACGAAAGTCCGGGCGGTGAACACCAACCCCGGTTTTGCAAAAAACATGGCGTGGCTGGGCATCATCGTTTTCGTTTTCCTGCTCATCCACATGTATCAGTTTTGGTTCCAAATGCACATGGATAATGTGCCCTATGCCACCTACGACGGTGAGGAGGTTAAAAACTTATTTGAGCCGGTCAGAGTGGCCTTTACCGACGTCACCTTCGTGGTATTTTATGTCGTGTGTATGGTCATCATCGGATTTCACCTGTGGCACGGCTTCCAATCGGCATTTCAAACGCTGGGAATCAACCACCAGAAGTGGTCGCCAGTCATTCGGTTTCTGGGGAAAGCCTATGCCATCATCATCCCGGCATTGTTTGCCCTTATTCCCATTGCCTTTTATATCAAATACGCATAGCCAAGCCAGGCCCGTTCTGGGCTTGGTTAAAAATATCATAGCAGTATGAAACTGGATAATAAAGTACCTGCTGGCCCGATGGCCGAAAAGTGGACGCAGTACAAGAGTACCATGCCAATCGTTTCGCCAGACAACAAACGCCGGCTGGAAGTCATCGTTGTAGGCACAGGTTTGGCCGGGGCATCTGCCGCGGCATCATTGGGCGAGCTTGGATACAATGTCAAATGTTTTACCTTTCACGATAGCCCCCGCCGGGCGCACTCTATTGCTGCGCAGGGAGGCATCAATGCTTCTAAAAACTATAAAAACGACGGCGATAGCGACTACCGCTTGTTTTACGATACTGTAAAAGGCGGCGACTACCGCAGCCGGGAAGCCAATGTGTATCGTCTTGCACAAGTCAGTTGCGACATCATTGACCAGTGTGTGGCCCAAGGTGTGCCGTTTGCCCGCGAGTACAGTGGCATGCTCGACACCCGTTCTTTCGGTGGGGTGCAGGTAAGCCGTACTTTTTATGCCCGCGGCCAAACCGGGCAACAATTACTCATTGGAGCCTACCAGGCTTTAAGCCGCCAGATTTCAACCGGAACGGTCGAAATGTACAACCGCCATGAGATGCTGGACCTGGTGCTCATTGACGGCAAGGCGCGGGGCATCATCGCCCGCAACCTGGTGACTGGCAAATTAGAGCGCTATGCCGCCCACGCCGTGGTGTTAGCCACCGGTGGCTACGCCAACGTATTTTACCTCTCCACCAATGCGATGGGATGCAATGTATCCGCTGCCTGGCGGGCAGCCCGCAAAGGTGCCCTTATGGCTAACCTTTGCTTTACCCAGATTCACCCCACCTGTATCCCGCAATATGGCGAATACCAGTCGAAGCTGACGTTGATGTCGGAGAGTCTGCGAAACGACGGACGAGTGTGGGTGCCGAAAAAAGACGAAGATGCTAAAGCCATCCGCGAGGGCCGCAAGAAAGCCACTGACATACCCGAAGAAGACCGGGATTTTTACCTCGAACGCCGCTACCCTTCCTACGGAAATTTAGTGCCACGCGACGTCGCCTCCCGTGCTGCTAAGGTAGAATGCGATAAGGGTCACGGCGTGGTGCCAACGGGCTTGGGCGTTTACCTCGATTTCTCCACCGCCATAGAGCGCTACGGCAAATCCAGGGCGCATGCCATGCACCTCGACAACGCCGGTGCGGCCACCATACGGCGGCTCGGCGAAGAAATCATCGAAGAAAAATATGGCAACCTCTTCGAGATGTACGAAAAAATCACCGGTGAAAATCCCTATCAAACGCCGATGAAGATATACCCCGCCGCACACTATGCCATGGGCGGCCTATGGGTAGATTACAACCTGAGTACCAATATTCCGGGGCTATTCGCCCTCGGCGAATGCAACTTCAGCGACCACGGCGCCAACCGCCTCGGAGCATCTGCCCTGATGCAGGGGTTGGCCGACGGCTATTTCGTAATTCCATATACCATCGGCACTTTCCTGGCGAGCGAAATCCGTACGCCAAAATTCAAAACCGACACGCCTGAATTTGATGCCGCGGAAAAAGCGGTGAGTGAACGCATTGATACCTTGCTGAATAACAATGGCAGCGAATCAGTCGAAAGTTTCCACCGCCGCCTCGGCAAAATTATGTGGGAATATGTGGGCATGTCCCGCAATGAAGCTGGTCTGAAAACGGCACGCCAAAAGATTCGGGAATTGCGGGCCGATTTTTACAAAAATGTTTTTGTGCCAGGTACGCGAGATGAGTACAACCCGGAATTAGAGAAAGCCTGCCGCGTGGCCGATTTCCTCGAAATGGGCGAGTTGCTCGCTGTGGATGCGCTCGAACGCCGGGAGAGTTGCGGCGGTCACTTCCGCGAAGAATCTCAAACGCCTGAAGGAGAAGCCAAACGCGACGACGCCAACTTTTCCTACATCGCTGCCTGGGAATGGACCGATATTGAAAAAGAACCGGTGGTGCACAAAGAGCAACTCACTTATGAAGCCATTGAATTAAAGACCAGAAGTTATAAATAATAGCGTATTGGCGCGTTAGCGAATTGGCGCCTTGGCATACCAGGTAATTTCCGGGCTAAAATGCTAAAACGCTAAATCGCCAACACGCCGAAGAAAAATTCTCCGCATGAAACTTACTTTGAAAGTCTGGAGACAAAAAAATGCCTCAGCAAAGGGCCAATACGAAACCTACCAGGTGGAGGCCAGCGAGCACATGAGTTTTCTCGAAATGATGGACGTGCTCAACGAGCGGCTTATCAACGAGAAAAAGGAACCCGTGGCTTATGAGCACGATTGCCGCGAGGGCATTTGCGGCGCTTGCAGCATGGTCATCAACGGCCAGCCGCATGGCCCTATGACCGGTACCACAACCTGTCAGCTCCACATGCGCAATTTCAAAGACGGCGATACCATTCACATTGACCCCTTCCGGGCCAAGGGTTTTCCCGTCATCAAAGACCTCGTGGTGGACCGCGCTGCATTCGACCGCATTCTTCAGGCAGGTGGTTTTATCTCCGTCAACACGGGTGCAGCAGTTGATGGCAATGTTATTCCCATCGCTAAAGAATCCGCCTCGAAATCAATGGATGCCGCCGCTTGTATCGGTTGTGGAGCTTGCGTCGCAGCCTGCCCGAATGCCTCGGCCATGCTTTTTGTGAGTGCCAAGGTTTCCCACCTCGCCCTGTTGCCTCAAGGCCGGGTGGAAGCGAAGCGCCGGGCCTTGAACATGGTGCGCCAAATGGACGCCGAAGGCTTCGGCAACTGTTCCAACGTGACGGCTTGCGAGGCAGAATGCCCGAAAAATATTTCCGTGGTAAATATTGCCCGGCTCAACCGGGAGTTTCTGAGCGCGTCGCTCAAGGCTGAAGAATAGGCTCCTGAACTGCTTTTCCATTGGTTTATTATAAAAATCAGGGAGGCCCCGGTGCTGCCGGAGTCTCCCTGATTTTCTTATACTTCTGGCCGTTGCCAGTAGCCACAGCCCATAGCCGGAAGCCAAAATCCAATCAAGCACTAACGCCCAGAAGTATAGGAACGTGCGCAAAACAACCTGCCGAATTCACCGGGTGACTTCGAGTCACCCGGTGAATTGGTTTAGTAAAAACTTACCAAGTTATTTTGCGCACGTTCCATAAATTCCATTCCCTTTCAGGCCTGTAAAGAAGCATTTGGCTTTTTTCGTTCGTTACTCTTTTTACATCGCCAAAGAAAGATTACTGTACCGGCTGAGACATAAATTCGAGACGGTCTATCAATAAATTTATTTTTCTCACTACATTAGCGGGCTTCTTATTACCTTTTACAATGACCGAAACAGAAATACTCACATTGAACAACTCCAACACAACATTCCACTCCAATTTCTTGAACCATTTCATTTTCGAGGTAAAAAGACCGGGAATCTGTATCCTATTATTTCACTAATAAAAATGCTTAAGTATGAAACAACTCACTACGTTACTCATGCTGTGCACCCTGATGTGCTTTGCTTTCACGGAAAGCATGGCCCAATTCACGGTAAATGGCACGGTAAAAGATGGCGCTGGCACACCGCTGATTGGAGTCAGCGTGTTAGTTCAGGGAACCAGCGCCGGTACCGTCACCGATGTTGACGGAGCTTTTAGTCTTCGAATAGCTGAAAGCAATGCTGTTCTTCAATTTTCCTACACGGGTTTCCGCAGCGAAACGGTTGACGTTTCCGCAGGAAACAACACTGTCGCTCTCGTGATGTCGGAAGACATTAGCAACCTCGAAGAGGTTGTTGTCACCGGCTTGGCAACCACCGTGAAGCGGTCCAATCTCGCCAACTCTGTGGCTCGAATAGATGCCAAAGATTTGACGGGTATTGCCTCGCAAACTACAGTGGATGCAGCCTTGTACGGCAAATTCACCGGAGCTGAGATTCGCGCCAATTCGGGCGCACCCGGTGGCGGTATTTCTTTCAAACTGAGAGGAACCACCTCCATCAACGGCTCCTCGCAGCCGCTCATAATCCTGGATGGGGTTTACATTGACAACTCCTCCATTCCCGCCGGTTTGAATGTCGTATCAGCCGCAGCCAGCGGGGGGAGTACTTCGAATCAAGACAACCCTTCCAACCGCCTCGCCGACATTGACCCGAACGACATCGAGTCTGTCGAGATTCTTAAAGGTGCCTCGGCAGCGGCCATCTACGGCTCCCGCGCTTCTGGTGGTGTGGTCATCATTACCACCAAAAGAGGGGAAGCCGGCAAGACCAGAATCAACCTTTCTCAGTCCATCGGTCAAACCACCATTCTCAACCCATTAGGTGTTCGGCAATGGACCGAAGAGCGCGTGTTGGGTTCCAACTTCGCTGGCGACATTGATGCTTTCAAAGCAGCACAAGCCAATGGCACTTTGCACGATTATGAGGATCTGCTGTATGGGGAAAAAGGGATGTTGTACAATACCCGGCTCAGCATGAGTGGTGGCACGGACAAAACCAAATTCTATGTAGGCGGCACCTACAAGAATGAAGAGGGCATCGTGAAAAACACCGGTTATGACAAAGCGGCTGCACGTATAAACGTGGACCATCAGCTATCGAAGAACTTCGACGTGGCACTTTCTTCCAATTACATTTGGTCTTCTGCCGACAGGGGATTTTTCAACAACGACAACTCCGGAACAACGATGGGCATCGCCCTGACTTCGACACCATCGTGGGCGCAGTTGTTGCCGAATGCAGCCGGCGTCTATCCTTCCAATCCTTATGCACCCTCCAACTTCTTAGAAACGGCAGCCCTTGTGACCAACAACGAGACTATCAACCGATTCATTGGTGGGGGTACATTTACCGCCAAGATTCTCACGCAGGAAAATTCATCCTTGAAGTTCATTTTCCGCGGTGGCATTGACTTTTACAACCTGAATACCACAGCCATCTTCCCGAACTCCGTTCAGTTTCAGCGCGATGGTGCCGGCCTCAACGGGGTGTCTGTGCAAGGGTTCACGAAGAATTTCAACACCAACTACGATGCGTTTCTCGTGCACAGCTTCATCACCGGAAGCGGCATCAATTTCAGAACATCGTTGGGGTACACCCAACAGGATTTCGACCAGAACACCATTCTTGGCCAGGCTTCCAATATGATTGGTTTGCAAACCAACCTCGACCAGAGTGGTTCAAGGAATGTCACCCAAACCCGGTTGATTCAGCAAGACAAAGGCTTTTTTGGCCAGGAAGAATTCAACTACAACGACCAGATTATTGCTACCGTCGGAGTTCGTGCCGACAAGTCCTCCAACAATGGTGACGTGAACAAACTGTATTACTACCCGAAGGCGAACATCGCCATCAACCTGAGCAATTTCGGCTTTTGGAATAGCGAAGGCGCGCTCTATTTATTAAAATTGAGGGCCGCCTACGGCGAATCCGGGAACTTCGCCACCTTCGGTGCGAAATCCACCATCATGAATTCGGCCATTGTCAACGGTGTGGCAGGCGTGCAGGTGCCCGACCTTTTGGGCAACAAAGACGTTGGGCCGGAAAGACAGAAGGAGTTCGAAGTTGGCTTCGATGCCGAGGTGAGCAATGCCGTAGCGCTGGATTTCAGCTACTACATCAAGACGGTTGATGACCTTTTGCTGAATGCCGATGTGCCCACTTCATCGGGTTTCTCCAGCCGGGTTACAAATGCCGCTTCCCTCGAAAACAAGGGCTATGAAGCGGGACTGAGTCTCAACCTTTTCAAATCCAGTGATTTCCAATGGGGCGCCCGCTTTGGTTTCTGGAAAAATACCGCCAAGGTTACCAAACTGTTGGTGCCTTCCTACACCACCGGTGGATTTGCTGATTTCCTCGGTAACTTTAGAGTTAAAGAAGGCCACAGCCCCACTGAAATTATTGGCGTAGGTCCGAATCCCGATGCAGATGGTCTCGTCGTTTACGGCGATGCCGAGCCTGATTTCCAGCTTTCCTGGACCAACTCCATTTCCTGGAAAAACTTCGACTTCACCATGCTCTGGCATTGGAAGCAAGGGGGTGAAAATATCAACTTGTCGGCCTTGTTGTTCGACCTGAATGAGACGACTTACGACTTCGATAATTTCGGCCTCGACCCAACCAGAGCTTTGCCCAATGGGCCATACCGCCTGAGCCAGCTTGGGGTGAACACCGCTCCTTACATCGAAGATGCAGGATACATCCGTCTGCGGGAAGTAGGTCTGTATTATACGCTGCCCAATGATTTGGTTCCTGGGCTGGAAAGTATCCGCATTGGTTTCTCCGGCAACAACCTCATCAATATTTTCGATTATAGCAGCTACGACCCGGAAGTCTCAAACTTTGGCGCCAACGGCTTATCCACCGGCGTGGAAGTGACTCCGTTCCCATCTGCGAAGCGGTTTGATTTTCACGTAAATGTTACTTTCTAACTCATCCACCTTAAAAGAAAAATATCATGAGATACCTTAAATATTTTGTCATCAGCGCTGCCATTCTCCTCCTGGCAAGTTGCAATATTGATGACCTTGCAAATCCCAACGGTTCCAGTATCGAGGGGTTTAATCAAAATGCCTCCAAGAGTGAGTTGCAAACTCTTGTGACGGGTATGGAATCGTTGCTCCGGCAGGAGATTGGTTTTTACTACGACGTTACCTCTATTGTCGGCCGTGACTATTACTTTTTCACCGGCTCCGACCCGCGCTATACCGGCGAGGTACTTGGAAAGGGGGAGTCCACACTTGACAACAATGGCTTCTACGGCAACCGGCCTTATTATGGCCGCTATAAAACGGTGAAGAATGCCAATGTACTCATCAATGCTGTCAACAATACAACGTTGATCACAGCAGAAGAGGCCAACGGTTACCTCGGCTTTGCCAAAACCTTCCAGGCTTACGAGTTGCATCTTGCGCTGATGCTTCAATACCAGAATGGCATTCGCCTCGATGTGGCAGACCCCGACAATCTGGGAGGGTTCGTTACTTATGACGACGCACTGGCAGGCATTCTCAACATTTTGGAAGAAGCCAAAACCAACTTGCAGGCAGCGGGCGCTGAGTTTCCTTTCAGCCTCTCTGCTGCTATGGCTGGCTTCGACACCCCGGCTTCTTTCCTGAAATTCAACCGCGGACTGGCAGCGAGAATCGCCCTTTACCAAGGCAACAAAGCTGAGGTCAAAAAATTTCTGACCGATTCGTTCATGGACATGGCCGGTGATTTCGGCAATGGGCCTGCGCGTTTCTATTCCACCGCAGGTGGTGATTTTGCCAACAACCTCTTCCGCGCGCCAAACCAGGCCGATGCTATCATCGCCCATCCTTCCTTCGTAAATGATATGACGCCCGGTGATGACCGGGCCAGCAAAGTGGCTCTGCGCGATGCGCCGCTCTCACTCGATGGCCTCACCGGCGATTACGACGTGTGGGTGTACAAATCACTCAACGACTTTGTGCCGTACATGCGCAATGAAGAGCTGATTCTGATTGCTGCTGAAGCCAACGTTGGCAGCGACAATGCTGCTGCGGTAAATGCTATAAATGTCATCCGCACAGGTCACGGCCTCGCTGCTTACAGCGGAGGTACGAGCGATGCAGAACTGATGGATGAAATCATGTACCAACGCCGGTACTCGCTCTTTGGCGAAGGCCACCGTTGGGTGGACATGCGCCGTTGGGGCCGCCTCGGCGAGCTGCCCATTGATCGTCCCGGTGACGATGTGTGGCCAAATATGCCGCGTCCATTCTCCGAGGGAAACTGATTTATTTATTGATTCAAAAACAAAGGGGTAGGCCGGCTGGCTTACCCCTTTGCATTTTGGCGGCTTCGGGTTTTTGATTTTGCACAATCTCTAAAATTCATTCGACTTTGGACACTCCAGACCCAGCCATTGAGTTGCAGTGGTTAAGTAGTTGGTTGTCCAAAGGTAAACTACTGGACACTTTCGAAATTTACTTCCTAACCACCAATTCGCTATACTTTTGAACGCCAGGTTTTGTCCATTTGACATTTGCTATTAGACTTTAGCCATCCGGGTAATCGGGATGCAGCCAAAACCAAATAGGCTTAGTACAAATAGTGAGGGCAATGAATTTCGATGGTTAGATACTACACTAACACTTGACATTGTGTGCCCCGGCGCCGCCTCCGGCGGTGCCGGGAGATCGGAAGAGC
>SCUG01000674.1 GCA_004297645.1 Saprospiraceae bacterium
TTGTGACCAAATTCTTCAACACTGATGCACAGAAACACAGAGTTGAGTTTGGTTCTCTGTGCCTCCGTGTCTCTGTGTTGAAATAAAAATTGTCAAGCTAATTCCAGCGTTGACTTATGAGACAGCCTCAAAAAGAACATCTTATTTCGAACACGTTCCTTAACTGAAAATTTTGAAAAAAAGGATTTGCCCTGTGATGGAAGGAATTCCTCAAATTTTGCCTGCCATGTACTTCATACATGGGTGCAAAGTTATCGTAAAAGGCATTAAAATTCCTATTCGTGTGGGAAATTGTTGGATGCTCTGAACCCAGACGGACATCACATTCACGTGGTATTACCGCTCGATAATCCGCTGCATTTTCTATGGCCCTCTTCCCTTTTAAACAACGCGGTGTTCTCCATTTGAAAAGACTCCATGCCCCGCCGGAAGTGGTAGCGCTTCCATAGTTTTTCGGTATTGAATGGGGTACCTCCGGCGATGCAGCGGCGCATTTCCAGGATGTATTCGAGCGCCTCTGTTTTTCTTCGTAAAATTTCTTCCCGGCGCAAAGCCACCTTACCATGGCCAGGCACGAGGAGGGAGGGCGCGTGTTTTTCCAAAATCAAACCAGCCTTGGCCAGCGTCTGCTCGTATTCGATGCTGCTGTGGTAGATGTATGGGAATTCGACATCGCAGAGGTAATCGCCGGCCAGCCAGGTGCAGCCGGCCTCCGGTTCTTCCGACTCCACGATGGTGAAGATACCATCGGCGTTGTGGCCGGGGGCGAGATAAAATGTGAGTTTTGTGCTTCCAGCTTTAAAGGTTTGTCCGTCCCGGCTCACGGCGAGGTCCAAGACGGGGTATTCGATGGGGTAGGGGCGGGTGACGTAATTCCCTTCGTCCCAGGTGCGAATCTCTTCGATGATTTTTTCCTTTCCGGGATTTTGCCGGAAAGCTTCCGAAGCAATTACCGTTGCCTTAGGGAACGCCCCGTACCCGATGATGTGGTCGTAATCGGAGTGGGTGAACAGCAGGTAAACGGGCCGCCCTGCCGCCTCCATTTCCACGAAGTGACGGATGGCCTCCACTTCTCCGGGCAGCCAGTTGGGGTCCACTACCAGCACGAGGTCAGCCGTCTGCACTACGGTAGCTGTGGTGCAGAAAATGGCGCTTTGGAAAACTGTGACGTGTGGGTTTTTGTATTGAATCATAGTTGCCTAACTTGGGCGCCAAAATTAGCAACCTGCGGGGAAAAACAGCCAGAACTTCCCGAGGTTAGGAACGTGCGCAAAATAACTTGGTAGGTTTTGCAGAAGCCAATTCACCGGGTGACTCGAAGTCACCCGGTGATTTCGCCAGGTTGTTTTGCGCACGTTCCTTAGCTAAACCTTCTCAGCCCCTCAACCTCCTAAACGGTTACGTTTATGATAAAAATAATAGACCTCCATTTTCAGGGCCATACCCGAACCATCGCCGTATTTCTCGTCGAAACTTCTGCCGGGCCGGTGCTGGTCGAAACAGGCCCGCACTCCACTTTCCCGGCGCTGAAAGACGGGATAAACCGCTGCGGGTATTCTTTGAAGGAAATCCAACACGTATTTCTGACGCACATACACTTCGACCACGGCGGTGCCGCCTGGGAATTTGCCGCACGTGGCGCCACGGTCTATCTTCACCCGCTCGGTGCGTGGCATTTTGCCCACCCCGAAAAACTCTACGCTTCGGCCATAAGGATTTACCAGGAGAAAATGGACACGCTCTGGGGCGCACTGAATCCCATCCCCGAAAATCTATTGCGAGCTGTGGAAGACGAGGAGGCCGTGCAGGTGGGCGATATGACTTTTCAGGCTTTGCACACGCCGGGCCACGCTATTCACCACATCGCCTGGCAGGTGGGTGAAGTAGTTTTTACCGGAGATGCCGGAGGCATCTGCATCGGCGGAGGTGCAGTGATGCCGCCCTGCCCGCCGCCAGACATCAACGTCGGTGAATGGCTTGCGTCCATTGAATTGATTGCAAAAAGGAACCCGGCCGCCCTTTACCTCACGCATTTCGGACGGGTGGATGCGGTGGCAGAACACCTCGCCGCACTGAAAAAGGAGTTGAAAGAGTGGGCCATGTGGATGAAGCCGCATTTCGACAGCGGCACTGACCCAAAGGACTTGACGCCCGTTTTTCAAAAATATGTGGCGGACAAACTCCAGTCGCAGGGCATCACCGGAGAGGACCTGACCCGGTACGAAGAGGCCAACCCCTCGTGGATGAGTGTGACCGGTTTGTTGCGCTTTTGGCGAAAATGGGGCGATAACTTTTCGTGAAGCTCAGTCGCCGGGGGTATAAAAAAAACCTCGTTGGTACGATTCCAACGAGGTTTTTTTTATGATAAAACGGATTGCATTATTCCGAGGGAAGCAAGGTTTTGGCGAGGTCCAGAATCTTTTTTGCCAAGGCAATGTCTGGAAGAAAAATTTGGCTCTCCTGTTCCACTTCTTCTCCGGAAGTTTTGGATTCCTTCTGAAAATTCGTCAGAGAACTGGCGACGTAGTCTTTCACGCAGGGCGAGTTCA
>SCUG01000675.1 GCA_004297645.1 Saprospiraceae bacterium
TAATAGAGGAACTTCCATGTTGTACTCAGAACCGAAGTACTGGCTAGCAATATCATACGCCTTTTGAATGGTTTTTTGCTCCGAAGGGTTGTTTTGGTAATATTCCAAAATTTCGGTTAACCCTTCATTATGGTAATTCCCAGCGTTGCCAATCACGGAATTTTGAGATTTTCCAATTGTAAGTATGATTAAAAATGACGCAAGAAAGAACATTAACTTTTTCATTGTTTTAATTTTTAAAAGCTTTCGCCTACTCTATTATCAAGGGCTTTTCGGCAACTGCCCCTATGTTGTCCGGCCGGGAGTTCATAGCTTTTTCAGTGTTTCACAGCAAAGTTTTTATAGCTTTGAAGTCCCCGCAAAGATGTGGGGAAGAAAAATTCCAGTCAAAGACACTTTGCCCGTTGTTCAACACCTCAAATTCAACCTGAAATAGTATCAATAGCCGTACAGCAAATCCTTTAGCTTGGAGCCTTTTAGCTCGGCGATGTTATATGCCTCGTTGAATTTTGCGATGGAATTGCCAATTTCCTGCTTGAGCGTGGCGAACTGCGGCGGCAACTGCCCGGCGCAGACAATTTCGTTTTGGTAATTGGAAACGATGACCTGGAACTTCTGGTAATACTTCTCGCCCTGGGCGATGAAGGCGCTGTATTTGTTGAGAAAATCCAGCAGCCGGTCCACGGCAAATTCGAGGTTGATTTGCCCCTTGTAAACGACCTCCTGCATCAGGCGCTCGTCCTTGAGCGCCGCCGTCTTTTCCAGGTCGGCGACGAACTTGTCGAGCAAATCCCTCAGCGTTTCCCAGTCGTCCTCTTTGCGGCACTTGTCGAGCGGCACGTTGTAGCCGATGACCTTCGTATAAGCTTCGAACAGGGCCATGCACTCCTCTTTCAGCGCCTTGTTGTTTTCTTTCAAAAACTCGGTTTCGTAATAAATCACGTTCAGGTCGTTGGTCATCCGGAGGGTGAAGTCGAGGATGCAGGCGATTTTTTCCAAATCCGCTTCTTTCTTCTTCGGCTCGGCTTCGCCGAGGAAAGAGGCGACCAGTGTGAAAGTGGCGCTGACGAAGGGATTTGCTTGCAGCAGGTTGGGCAGTTGGATGGCATTTTTCTTTTCCAAACGCTTTTGAAGCACGTCCTTCGCCTGCTGAAATTCCGGGTAAGCGTTGGGGTTCGACATCTGCATGATGCTCTGGTAGGTTTGCAGCGAGGTGAAGTGGTGGTCGAGTCCCAATATTTTCTCGTACATCATTTTGATCAGCTCGATGCCTTTGGCGTAGCGGGCTTTGGTGATGCTCACGTCGAAAACAGTGTAAGCCGTTTTTAAGTCATCCTCCAGCCGCATTTTTTCCAGCAACAGGCGGAAATGCTCGGGCTTGAATTCGTCCGTCGCAACTTTTGCAAGCTCCCGGTTGACAGCGCCGAGCCGTTCCTGCACGGGGGCGATTTTCAGAAGGTAGTCTTGCTTTAGCGCTTCAAGCTCCGCCTTCGTTTCCATGAAGAAAGCCGTCATGGAAGTCGTATCCGCCGGAGTTCCAGTCCATGCCGCTCCCCATGCCTTTGACAAAAAGCTCAGGCACAACACGAGCAAAAAAAGACGGTTCGCTGAGTTCATAGCCGGAAGTTCTGGCGGTCAATTAAAACACAATGATGAAATGCGTTTCCATGCTTTGCACCGGGTAAGCCCCTGCCCTGAGTATAGCTTGTTCTCCTGTTAAATCCAGCGTTTCTGCGATGTCTGCGGGCATGCTGAAATCTTCCGGCAGCACGAACTCCCCGTTGGCGAACTGCTCCTCCGCCTCTTGCACGCTGATAGCTGACTTGGGAATTTCCAGCACGACCCTGCTTTCCTCATTCTTGTAAAAATCGCCGGCAAAATCCGCATCGGGAAGCCCTGGCTGACCTTCCATTGCTTCACTGACAGAGCAAAGCCCCCGGTCGGTGCAGTTGGGTCCCCTGCCGGTTTTGATTTCGGTGGAGACGTGAGGTGAGTTGATAGGAGATTCCCTCTCCGTCCAAATCCAGGCGGCTGCCAGGAGGACCAAACCAAAAAGGAGAGAAAGTTTTTGGATGCCTGTTTTCATAGCTTCGATTTTTATGTTTCGGTTTTTACCGGTTTGGGTCAGGTGAAGATGACTTTCAGATGCTGCTCCGTTTCCAGCACTGGATAGATGCCGGGCTGGATGGTGAAAGTTTGAATATCGAGCGCTTCTACTACTTCACCAGGCAAGACGTAAGGTTCTTCCACCCGGAAAACTCCCCCTGTGAAATAACGGCGGATGGTTTCGGGGTTCATCCCGTTTTGGTGCCAGGAAAGCTCCAGGCCCTTGTCTTCCCACTTGCGAAGCAAGGCCGTTGCCTGGCATGGCTTGCCGCCTGCTTGCCTTGTCTTGAGTAGCTCTACCCGGCAGATGCCGAAGTGCAGGCAGTTTTTGGAGGGGGCGCCGAATTGGACTTGGACGTGAGCTACGTATGACAGGCTGCCCGTGTGAGCGCCGGATTCATAGGTCGTTTTCATAGCCGGCAATTGTGCTCAGGTTTTTCCTCGTTTGGTAAATAATTCCGAAATGCAGGCTTTTATCTTTTTTTACTCAAGCCTGGGCCGGAAGAACTACCTCTTCGCAGGCTCTCACGAAGCGGCCCAGCGCATCGCCATGATGTACACCTTTCTGGGTACTTGCGCCGCCAATGACGTCAATCCTTTTGAGTGGCTGAAAACGACGCTGGAGAACATCCCTGAGGCTAAATTCCTGGAACTTCATTCCTTAGTGCCAGGGGTTCGGCCGGAAGCATAGCTTCAACGCAAAGGCAGAGGCCCGGCCGACGACGGGCAATATGGGGTTGGCCGGACGCTTACTAACAAACGGCACTTTCATAAGCCAATTTTTTCCATAACTTTTGACAGGTCGTTCCCCCTATACATCACCTCTTGGTTTTTGTCAAGCAATATGTACATTGGTATTGACGTAATGTTTAGTTTGTACTCTAACTTGTCTTCGATTAAAGTATTGTCTATAATGGATTCCCAAGGGAGGGAAAGCTCGGCGTTCACTTTTCTCCATTGCGTTTTATTTTTGTCAATGGAGATGCTTACAATGTCCAATTTTTCAGTGCATTTTGAAAAAACTTCTTTTAGTAAGGGTATTCCTTTCAAGCATGGTCCACACCAAGTAGCCCAAAAGTCAAGAAGTAGATACTCCTTGCTCATCATATCTTCAAGGTAGAATTTGTTACCCAAAGTATCAGTTAAGTAAATGCTGCTAATTTTTTTTTTATTCTTACCATCATTGTCATCAATAAATCTCAGTGCTTTTGGCGCCCAAAATGAATCTTGATATTTAGCGAGATAGTTTCTCGCCTTATTTATATTGTGGGAACCAATTGCATCCATCGTCAACAACTGAAATAAGAGTAAAGCGTTTACTTCCGATTTTACATAGCTGGAATCAACGGTCAATAAATTTACTGCTATGGATTGAGCCATTGTATCATTGTTGCTAATCATTGGAAATAAATTTTCTAAGGTGTCAACTAGATGGTAGTACCAATCATTTTCTTCTATTCGCCCTTTTTGTTTAATCAAGGGCTTACCTTCAACTATTGAAACTGTAAAAATGGCATCACTATTAATCGTCAGACCTGAAAAATTGGCTATACCTTTTAATGATAATTCAAAAAATAGGGGCACAACTTTTTTTGATTTCTCATAACGTTTTATACTTACATTCTTTATAACTTTTTTTGTAAAAAAAGAATCAATACATACGGTATCGGGGTTACTCAAGTTGGAATCTTTAATAATTAAGCAGCCCTTCAGTTTTTTATCAAATTGAAGAGTGATTGTAAAGTCTTGTGAATACAAGAGTCCATTTAAGATTAAGAAGAAAAATGTTGAAATGATAAGGTATTTCATGGTGGAATACTTCGTTTTAATTCTTGATGTTTTCAATTTGATAGAAGATAGAAACCAACCCTAAATTTACAAAAGGTTGGTTTTCAGAATTGTGTTAACCGTTAGATTTTTTTTGCTCAATCTTTACACTATTCTAAAAACCAACATGTTGCTCCATTTAGGGCTATCTGATGCTTGATTAGATTCGGATGTCCGAACCTTTACTCGCAATCCAAGCGTTAACAGCATCCTTTTCTGGTTGAGTCAGCAATTGTAATTTTGCTTCGCCGACGAACCCCTTTGAAATATAATTGTCCAAATCATTCGAAATTAATGCTTGGTACGATTCGTCAAGCAAATTTGCGCTTTCGTTTGCAGTAGTTGACCCAAAAGATCGGAGCAGAGCGGTCAGTTCTTGCCTATTTGTAAGTTGTTCTTGGCTTACAGTTGGCGGAACGGTAAGGTGCGAAGTGTTACAATCTGTACAAGAGCAAACAGTAAGGGTGCATGTGCAATTACAGGAATACCCTTTCACTGAACAAGTCTTACTTGCTGAACAGGTTAACCCGGTGCAAGAGCAGGAGCCACCGCCTGAGCCACCACCCGCTTGAGCATTCAAAGTAATGTTGCCTAAGAATGCAATAGCCACTGAGAGAATTACTTTTTTCATTGTTTTAGTTTTTAAAAGATTTCATGCCTACTCTATTATCATGGGCTTTTCGGCAACTGCCCCTATGTTGTCCGGCCGGGAGTTCATAGCTTTTTCAGTGTTTCACAGCAAGGTTTTCATAGCCTTTATGAGGAAGTCCCCGCAAAGATGCGGGGAAGAAAAATTCCAGTCAAAGACACTTTGCCCGTTTTTCAACGCCGCAAATTCAGTCTTCAGTTGGCAGGAAAAGAAAGTTCAGCGCCTGAAACTTTTTTCAAAGGCGCTGAATTCCCGGGGCATAATGTTAAGAGTTGCCCACGTCGTCAATCACGATTTCAATCAGTTCGTTTTGCTGGCCGGTAGAGAGTTGGTCGAACTCTTCGGGACTACTCAGCAGCCCCAATGCCATGAGCAGGGAGAGGATGATAGTCATCATAGCTTTGATAGTTTTAGTTTGGAATAGCTTTGAAATACAAGACAAACCTACCGGGCATTGTTAGTGTTGGCAAAGACACTTCGGCGGCTTTCCAGCACCGCAAATGGAGCAGGCAAGCAGGCAGTATGCCAACTGGCAGTTAGGCGATGCGGCAAAGAATGGGGGGCAGAAGGCAGGAAAATCTAAGCTATTTTGTATCTTACCCATCGTTTTCAAAAACTCACAAACCTCTGAACAAAAACGCTCCATTATGAAAGCCCTCAAAGAATTGATTCACCTCATTACCCGGTACAAAAGAAGGCAAATCGAAATCCTGGGCTATTCCGAGGACTCCACCAGCCGCTACGAGGTTTTCTACGACCGCATCGAAAAGGGAAAATTGAACACTGACGAGGAAGCGGCAGCCTACCTGTTCGGCGGAAAGTTCGACCAGTACCTGAATTTCAAAAACAGCTTCAAGCGGCGGCTCGTCAACTCGGTTTTTTTCATTGACCTGAAGCAGCCTGAATTCAACGAGGCGCAAATGGCTTATGTAAATTGTTGGAAAAACATGGCGGCCGTCAAGCTGCTTCAGGGGAGGGCAGCTAAACATGCAGCCACAGACCTGGCAAAAAAAACGATAGGTCCTGCCATCAAATATGAACTCACGGAAGTCGTGTTGGAAATGGCGAGGATTTTAAAAAGCTACTATGGACCGTTCGATGGCGATAGAAAGAAATGGGACTATTACGACCAGCTTGCAAAAGACAGCGCAGAAACCTTGACAGCCATTTTAAAGGCAGAGTCCATGTACGAGGAATTAGTCATTCCCTACGTAAAATCCAGGTCGAGCAAGCCGTGGATTGGCGAGCAAGCAAAAAAATTTCTACGGGAGTTGGAGCCTTTAGCCCATAAATACCCGGTTTACAGGCTTCAACTATATTACCACCTGATAGCCCGCATAGAACGGGCAAGCGTCCATGATTACAAAGGCACGGAGGAAGTTTGCCGCCGGGCAATTCAATTTTTTGAAGGAAAGTCTTCGACCCCAAAAATCGGAGTTGCCGTATTTTGTCATACCTTGGTGGTGTGCCTGACAATGACGGGCAAATATGAAGAAGCGGAACGAGTCGCCCAAAAAGCTTCCAACCTGGTGGAGGAAGGCACGACCAATTGGTTCAAAGGCAAAGAGCAGCACCTCGTCCTCAAATTTTACCAACGAGACTACACGGGCGCTTTCGACATTTTCAAAAAAGTAACCGGGCATCAAAGCTTTCCCTTACTGGCAGGCATCGAGCAGGAAAGCTGGAAACTCTACGAAGGCTACATCCACTTGCTCGCCAAAGCCGGGAAAATCCAGCTACAGGAAAATGAAAAATCTTCTTCCTTCCGCCTGGCGAAATTCCTAAACGACGTGCCCGAATTCTCCAAAGACAAGCGGGGCATGAATGTGCCCGTTTTAATCATTCACGCCTTGTTCCTGCTTTATCTGCATCGCCACGACGAAGGTTACGACCGCATTCTCGCCCTCGAAAAATATGCCTCCCGCCATCTGAAGGAAGGCGATGACACGTTCCGTACCTGGTGCTTTCTACAGGCATTGTTGCAAATCAAAAAGGCGGACTTCCGGCGAAAAGAGGCGCAGTCAGGTGCAGAGGAATGGCTGAGGCGAATGGGTGCCGTGCCGGTCATGCTCTCCGATGAGCCGCACGAGGTGGAGGCCATTCCCTACGAGCACCTGTGGGAAATGGCGATGGAGGCATTGGAGCGGGGGGGGGTAGAAATAGAAAGCAGCATTGAGAACCTGACAGACTCCCTTTTATCGAAACCTGAGTTTTGCAGCCAACTCCCGTCATGAACTTTTATCCCCGGATTTGCCTACCTTTTGCTCTGTACCCGAAGGTATTGCCAAATAGCGTTGACAGATGAAACCCATCATCTGGCTGACGCAGGCCGCCGCACCGGCCGCCCGGCTGTTTTCCGTCTGCCGGCTCCCAGCTCCCGTTTTTGTCGCGTCGCGGGTATTTCCAGAACTTTATCATTCTGCTTTTCACAATTCTGTTATTTTTGCTCGCCTTAGGTTAATTTTCATCAACATTTGTCTAACCACATTTAAGCGACGGGTTTTGGGGTATTCGGATGACAGCTTTGCCATTCTGCTACTACCCACCATTCGTGACTTACTTATCTAAAACAACCCAGTATGAAATTGAGACTTACAAAGTATCTCTTGCCGGTGTTGGCTTTGATGCTGGCAAGTGCTGCCAGTTTTGCGCAGTTGACGCCACTCGAAATCGCACAAGAGTATGTCCGCAACCACCACCAGGAGTGGAACCTTACCAATCAGGACGTTTCAGACATGATAGTGAGCGACATGTACACAGACCAGTCCACCGGCATCACGAGGGTTTATTTCCTCCAACGCCACCAGGGCATCCCCGTGTACAATGCCATCACCAACCTCAGCATCACGAAGGATGGAAAGGTATTTCACGCTGGCAAACGCTTCGTACAGAACCTCGCCGGGAAAGTGAACACCACTATTCCCGTGCTCAGTGCAGAAGATGCCGTGCAAAAAGTCATGGCGCATCTCGGCCTGCCGGCCGAAACGCTGCGTGCTGTGCCGCAGGAAAACGAAAACGAATTTGTATTTGAAAAAGGCAGCATAGCCCGGGAAAATATCTCCGCAAAATTGCGCTACCAGCCCTATCAGGAGGAGTCGGTGCTGCTTTCATGGGACATCACGCTGTTCCCCGTCAATTCCGCCGACATGTGGAGCACCAGGGTAGATGCCCTCACCGGCGGCATCCTCGATGAAGCCAACTGGACCGTGTACTGCTCGGTAGATGGCCGCTCCTTCAAACACGTAGATGAGGCCTGCGAAACGGAAGCTGCTTCCAACCGCGATGCCGTCACTTTCGGCTTCAGCATGATAGACACCGCCGTTTACAACGTATGGCCGGTGCCGTACGAAAGCCCCAACCACGGTCCCCGCACTTTAGTAACAGGAGCTTCCGACACCCTCGCCTCTCCCTTCGGATGGCACGACACCGACGGCGTGCCGGGTGCCGAATTTACCATCACCCGCGGCAATAACGTGCATGCTTTCGAAGACCGCGACGGCGATGGCGAAACCCTCAATAATGAACCCGATGGCGGCCCCGCATTATTTTTCGACTTCCCCTATGATTCCAGTTTTGAACCCACCCAAATCGTGGATGCTGCTACTGTAAACCTATTTTACTGGAACAACGTCATGCACGATTTTGCCTGGCATTACGGGCTGGATGAAGCTGCTGGCAACTTCCAGGACAACACGTATGGCAATCCTGGCGCCGGCAACGACCACGTAAACGCCCGTGCCCAGCAGGGAGCGGACACCGGCAGTGCCAACAACGCCAATTTCGGCACGCCGCCGGACGGCGGCAATGGCAGCATGAACATGTTCGTCTGGACAACTTCGGCTACGCGGTTTTTGACTGTAAATGAGCCTGCTTCCATTGCCGGACAATACGACACCGGCGTCGCCGGTGCGAATTGGGGCGCAGGTGCTTACGTTACCGACGTCCCGGTGAGTGGCGAAGTCGTTATCGTGGACGACGCCGTCGAAGAGCCTTATGCCTCCGACGGCTGCGAAGACATCGTCAACGCCTCCGAACTGGCAGGCAAAATTGCCCTCATAGACCGCGGCGGTTGTGAGTTTGGCTTCAAAACTCTACAGGCACAAAACGCCGGCGCCATCGCTGTTATCATTTGCAATTTCGCCGATGAAACCATCACCATGGGCGCTGGTGCTGTGGGCGTCAACGTCAACATTCCCGTCGTGTTCATTTCTGTCGTGAATTGCCAGACCATCCGCCAGTTTGCCGGCAACGGCCTCCTCGTTACATTGGTCAATCCCGGCCAAACAGGCCCGATTGCGCTCGATGGTGACTTGGACAACGGCATCATCACGCATGAATTCGGCCACGGGATATCCAATCGCCTCACTGGTGGCCCATCTGCCGCCGGCTGTCTCGGCAATGCTGAGGAAATGGGCGAAGGCTGGAGCGACTGGTTCTCCCTCGTCACTTCCGTTCAGCCCGGTGATATTGGAACACAAAAGAGAGGCGTCGGCACTTTTGCCCTGCGCGAACCCACCGATGGCGTCGGCATTCGCCGCTATCCTTATTCCACCGATATGAATATTAACCCGCTCACTTACAAAGATGTGGCCGGCAATCCCGAAGTACATGCGCTGGGTGAAGTATGGGCAGCCATGACTTGGGACCTCTATTGGGCCTTCGTGGATGAGTACGGCTGGGATTCTGATTTCTACAACGGCACTGGCGGCAACAATATGGCCATGCGTCTTGTGTTCGAGGGTATGAAAACGCAGCCTTGCAGCCCGGGTTTCCTCGATGGCCGTGATGCCATCCTCGCCGCTGATGAAGCGCTTTATGGCGGAGCAAATCAATGCCTTATTTGGGAAGTGTTCGCCCGCCGAGGCGCCGGGTACAGCGCCGTGCAAGGTAGTAGCGATAACGCCGCCGACCAAACGGAAGCTTTCGACGTGCTCCCCGTTTGCCTCAACGCCATGACCATCCACAAGGAAGTGACGGACTTCATCAATGCTGGCGACGACATAGTGGTCACCCTCCGGGTTGGCAACTTCAAACCTGAAACCGTGACAGGTGTAGTCGTGACGGATGTGATTGCCGAAGGCACCACTTTCAAGGCAGGCTCGTCCAGCGTTCCCGCTACCGTTTCTGGCAACACGGTCAGCTTCGAGCTTGGAAATATGGCCTTCACGCAGGAAGACACCATCACTTATACGCTGGAAACTTCCCCGGATAACTTCTCCATCCGCTATTTCTTAGATGATGTCGCCAGTGAGACCTCCGACCAAAACTGGGACTTCTACGACATTGGAACTCCCAACGCTACTACCTTGTGGCAAATTGATAACATTTTTGCGCACAGCGGAGATTGGGCCTGGTACATCGAAGATGTGGAAACCGAAGCACGCATGGGCCTCGAACTGATAGTGCCCTGGACGGTGACCGGCAATCAGCCCGTGTTGCGTTTTTACCACATGTACGACACCGAGGCAGGCGCTGATGGTGGCGTGGTGGACGTGAAAGAAGTAGGCACTACCACCTGGAAACAAGTCGGCAGCAAAATGCTGCGCGGCGGTTATCCCGGTTTCATCCAGTATGGCACTTTCGTCGTACCCAACCTGCTGGCCTTCTCCGGCACCACTAATTTTCAGTTTATCGGCACTTACGTGGACCTGAGCGAATGGGCAGGTAAAGACATCGCCATCCGTTTCCGCTTTGGCACCGATGACAATACATCCGGCCCGCTTGGCTGGATTGTGGACGATATAGAGTACATGGATTTGCTGAACTACAACAGCGAAGCCTGCGTCACCAACGACCAGGGCGACCAGGAATGTGCCATTGCTCCAGAACACGGCACCATCGTGGAATCGCAACTGGCCACCGGCACCGTTGACCGCCTCGAAGACGTAGAAGTCTCCGTGTTCCCGAACCCGGCAAAGAACGTACTCAACGTGGCGCTTAACAGCGAAAACCAGCAGGACGTGAGCATCAGCGTCATCACCGTAGATGGCAAAGAGGTGCTGGCCCGGTCGGTCAACCTGTATGGCAACGGCTTCGTCAGTCTCGGCGTCAGCGAAATCCCCAGTGGATTTTACTTCGTGAAAGTCAGCACCAGCAAGGGTGTGCTGGTACAGAAAGTCATTATTGAATGAGTTGAAAATTGAGAATTGAGAATTAGGGGTGTTAAGAGAAAAATTCCAAACGGTTTTTTTGACGCTGAAAGACGCTGGTTCTTTATGATTTCACGCTGTTCCTGATTTTTTATTTCATAAAAAATCATAAGAATCAGCG
>SCUG01000676.1 GCA_004297645.1 Saprospiraceae bacterium
GGTGAAAAAAACAACGCAGATAAATATGTGAACCGGCTCCACGATTTTTTCCTCGATGTGCCCACGGGTATTGAAATGAATGGCGAGCCGGAACCCTATTTTAAAAAGCCTTACAGCCAGGAGGATGGATGGAGCGGCACGACTTTGCCCTGGATGGCCATCGGTTATGAGCTGACCATCACGCCCCTGCAATTGCTCGCTTTTTACAATGCAGTAGCCAACGACGGGGTTTACATGAAGCCTTATTTGGTAAATGAAATCCAGCGATATGGTATAACTCTTAAAAAGTATCCTGTCACCGAAGTAAAAGGGCGGATAGCCTCAAAAAAAGCAATTGCCAAAGCGCAGAAAATGCTGGAAGGTGTGGTGGACAGCGTATGGGGAACCGCCTATAGCCTGCGGTCCGCTAACTATCGCTATGCTGGCAAAACAGGTACTGCGCAGTTGGGCTACCAGCGGCTCGAAAATATAACGAAAGTCAAAGGTTACCAGGCTTCATTTGCCGGTTATTTCCCGGCCAGTAATCCCGTATATTCCTGCATCGTGCTCATCAGTAAACCCAAAGTCGCGGGCACCTTTGGCGGCCAGGTAGCACTTCCGGTATTCCGCGAAATTGCCGACAAGGCTTTCGCTTCAAAACTGGAATTGTATCCTGTGGTAAACGATGCCCCACGGCCTGTACTCGCCTCTGGCAACTTGCCGGATTTCGATGCCGGCTACACCAAAGACCTGAAAAAAGTCTTGAAAAAATTCGACATGGATTATTACTACCGGGCCAGTGGTGATTGGAGCGTGTTGCATGCAACCTCGCCCGACAGCCTGAAAATAGTGATGCGCACTGTTGGCGATAATTTGGTGCCTAATGTACTCGGCATGGGATTGCGGGATGCCTTGTATTTATTGGAAAATAAAGGCCTGAAGGTGAAAGTGAATGGCAATTATGGGAAGGTGAAGCAGCAATCCATCCGACCGGGCACTAAAGCAAATGGACAAAACATCTGGATTAGGATTGGGTAAAAATCAGAACCGGTGAGACAACTTCACGAGATACTTGAAAATATTGATGTCTTAAATGTTTCGGGGACGACTGAGTTAGAGGTGCCGCATATTACCATGGACAGCCGGAGCGTAAAAAAAGGCTCTTTGTTCGTGGCAGTGCGGGGTACGGTGACCGACGGGCACCGGTTTATTGAAAAAGCAATAGGGCAGGGTGCGGCAGCAATTGTTTGCGAAGAAATGCCGGAGCACCTCAGCGAGGGTGTCACCTACATTCTGGCCGGCGATAGCGCCGAAGCATTCGGCCGGGCAGCTTCTAATTTTTATGGCCGCCCGTCCGAGAAACTTAAGTTAGTGGGCATCACCGGAACCAACGGAAAGACCACTACGGCAACCCTGCTTTACGACCTTTTTACCACGTTGGGCTATAAAGTTGGCCTGATTTCGACGATTGAAAACAGAGTAAACACACGAAGTTTCCCTTCCACACACACTACCCCTGACGCGGAGTCTATTAACTTACTGATATCACAAATGGTGGAGGCAGGCTGCGATTACGCTTTCATGGAAGTCAGCTCTCATGCTGTGGTCCAGAAGCGTATCGCAGGCCTGGTTTTTTCAGGAGGAGTTTTTACTAACATTACCCACGAACACTTAGACTATCACAAAACCTTCCTGGCCTACATCGAGGCTAAGAAGATGTTCTTTGACAACCTGCCAACAGAAGCTTTTGCCCTCGTTAACGCTGACGACAGGAATGGGGCTGTGATGTGGCAAAACACGAAAGCACGCAAATTGGATTACGCCTTGCGCAAGCCGGCGAGGTTTAAAGGCAAAGTCATTGAAAACAGCCTCACCGGGCTACAATTGGAACTCGACGGATTTGAATTCCACGCCCGGCTCATTGGCGAATTCAATGCTTACAACCTGCTAAGCGTGTACGCCGTGAGTGTGCTTTTGGGACAAGATAAGCAAGAGGTTTTGCGGGTACTCAGCAATTTGAAAGCCCCCGAAGGCCGCTTTGATTATTTACAAAACCAAAGCCGCAACATCATAGGCATCGTGGATTACGCACATACACCGGATGCGTTGGAAAAGGTATTGAGCACCATCCACCAATTGCGCAAAGGTGCAGGCCGCATCATTACGGTGGTGGGCTGCGGCGGTGACCGGGACAGAACCAAACGCCCGCTCATGGCAAAAGTGGCCTGTGATTTTAGCGACTCGGTAATTCTAACATCCGACAACCCCCGGACCGAAGACCCCGATGCCATCATCGCGGAAATGGAAAAAGGCATTCCGGCTTATGCTTCGCAAAAGACTTTATCCATCACCCGAAGGCCGGAGGCCATAAGAACGGCCTGCAAGCTGGCGCAACCCGGTGATGTGATTTTAGTAGCCGGAAAAGGCCACGAAAAGTACCAGGATATTATGGGGGTGAAGCACCCGTTTGATGATAAACAGGTTTTGATGGATGAGTTTAGGAGTTAGGAGTTAGGAGTCAACCGTTTTCAGCAGAAGTGGAGGGTCTTCTGCAAACATTTTTCGTCAATTGCAGCGTAGGCAGCGGGATTGTTTGAGGGAACGCCCGCTGTTCTCCTGCAATTAGAATTTCTTAGGACAAAGCAAACGGACGAACGAAAATGTTATACCAGCTTTTTCAATGGCTTGACGTAAATTTTGATTTTCCCGGCACGGGATTGTGGGGATACATCTCCTTCCGTGCAGGCGTGGGGCTGGTGTTCTCTTTGATTATCAGTATGATTTTTGGCGGCCGCATCATCCGGTTTATGCAAAAGATGCAAATCGGGGAAGACGTGAGAGACCTTGGCTTAGAAGGCCAACTTGAAAAAAAAGGCACACCGACCATGGGTGGGGTCATCATCATCATGGGCATCATCCTTCCTGTGCTGCTCGTGGCTGATTTGGAGAACATCTACATCCTGGTCATGCTTTTGGTAACAACCTGGATGGCTATCATCGGCTTTGTGGATGACTACATCAAGGTTTTCAGACAAAACAAGAAAGGCCTGAGTGGAAAATCCAAAATCATAGGCCAGGTGGGTTGCGGGCTGATAGTCGCACTTACGATGGTATTGAGCGACGACGTGCGGGTGCGGCAGGATTTAGAAGTCGCTGAAGATATGGGTTACCAGATTTTGGAATCATACGAATTGCAAGATGACAAAGGCGACATTGTGGAAGTGGCCGATACGAAAGCTTACGTGACGACGGTGCCTTTTTTCAAAGGCAATCAATTGGATTACGCAAGATTGTTGCCGCTCGAAAGAGAGCAGGCAATCAAATATGCCTGGCTGTTTTTCATACCGCTTATCATTTTCATAATAACAGCGGTATCGAATGCAGCCAACCTGACAGATGGGATTGACGGGTTGGCCACTGGAGTTAGTGGTATCACCGGGGTAGTACTTGCCATCTTTGCCTACATCTCCGGCAACGTCATTATGGCGCAGTACCTTAATGTGTTATACCTCCCTGGCACGGGTGAACTGGTCGTTTTCGCAGCTTGCTTCCTCGGCGCCTGCATTGGATTCTTGTGGTACAATTCCTATCCGGCACAGGTTTTTATGGGCGACACCGGCAGCCTGACTTTGGGTGGTATTATTGCCACGATGGCCATTTTGCTGCGCAAAGAATTGATGATTCCTATTTTTTGCGGGGTGTTCCTGGCAGAGAATCTTTCGGTGATGTTGCAGGTGTCCTACTTCAAATACACCAAACGGAAGTATGGCGAAGGCAGGCGGATTTTTCTCATGTCGCCTTTACACCATCATTATCAGAAAAAAGGGATGCCGGAGGCGAAGATTGTGCTGAGGTTTTGGATTGTAAGCATCCTGCTGGCAGTATTGACACTTTTGACTTTGAAAATTAGATAGACAAACACTGGAGGCTAATGAAAATCAGTATTCTCGGAGCGGGTGAGAGTGGCGTAGGAGCGGCTCTTTTGGCCCGGCATCTTGGCTTTGATGTCTTCGTTTCCGATGCTGGTAAAATTGCAGAGCGCTACTTATTTGAATTAAGAGATAAAGGCATTCCATACGAGGAAAGCAAACACACATGGACAAGCATTTTCGATGCTGATGAAGTCGTTAAAAGCCCGGGCATTCCCGACAATGCCCCCCTTTTGCAGGAACTGCAACGCCTGGGCAAAACAGTGATTTCTGAAATCGAATTTGCAAGCCGCTTTACTACGGCTGTCTTGATTGGCATCACGGGAAGTAACGGGAAAACTACAACATCTTTGTTGACCTACCATCTTCTGAAAACAGCTGGATTTCCAGTTGCGCTCGGAGGCAACGTCGGGTTTAGTTTCGCCCGGAACATTATTGAGAACAAGTCCGGTTACCACGTGCTGGAGCTTAGCAGCTTCCAGTTGGACGGCATCGCGAGTTTTCGCCCGCATGTAGCCATTTTACTCAACATCACGCCAGACCATCTGGACCGGTACGAGTACAAAATGGAGAACTACGTTCGCTCGAAGTTCCGCATCGCCATGAACCAGACGAACGAGGATGTTTTGATTCTGAATGCAGATGACCTCGAAATTCAGAATTACAGGAAAAACAACCCGCTCGCAGCACGACTGATAAAGGTACCCGCTCACTTTGAGAACACCCCCTCTTTGACGGTGAGTGATGCAGTCTTTGACATGGCGAATTGCGTGCTGAAAGGCCCGCACAACAAGTTCAACGCCACCTGTGCCATCCACGCTGCAAAGGCAGTGGGAGTGAAAAATGAAATGATACAATTGGGGTTGAACACTTTTGTGAACGCCCCCCACCGGCTCGAAAAAGTGGCCACGGTGAATGAGGTGGAATACATCAACGACAGCAAAGCCACCAACGTTGACTCCGTTTTTTACGCCTTGCAGGCCATGGAAAAACCGGTGGTCTGGATTGCTGGAGGCACCGATAAAGGAAACGATTATAGTCCCATAATGAGTCTCGTCGGGCAGAAAGTGAAAGCACTTATCTGCCTCGGCGTTGACAACGGGAAATTGCTAAAGACTTTTTCGCCTTTCTTGAAAATCATTGAAGAAACCAAAAGCGCTAAAGAAGCAGTGGAGCAGGCAAGCATTTTTGCCGAAAAAGGGGATGTGGTCTTGCTCAGCCCGGCTTGCGCCAGTTTCGATTTGTTCAAAAATTACGAGGACAGGGGTGACCAGTTTAAAGCCGCTGTGAGAGGTTTGGGAAAAGCCTGAACCCTCGAAATGATCGTACAGTTGAAAATTAGGTGAAATCAAAAGCAGCAGGTGCGTTTAAACCATTTTTTCACCATCAAAAATTTTTAGCAATGAAAGAGTTACACAACAAGTTGGTCGTTTTTCAAGAAAAGGAAATCCGCCGCACCTGGCATAACGAGGAATGGTGGTTCATAATCTTTGATGTGGTAGGGGCTTTGGCAGACAGTGCCAATCCGGCCGGATATGTCAAAGATATGCGTCGCCGTGACCTTGAACTTTCAAAAGGGTGGGGGCAAATTGCCACCCCCCTTTTGGTAGAAACTCCCGGTGGAAAGCAGCGAGTGAATTGTGCCAACACGGAAGGGATTTTCAGGATAGTTCAATCCATTCCATCACCCAAAGCGGAGCCATTCAAACAATGGCTTGCCAAAGTAGGCTACGAGCGGGTGCAGGAAATCGAAAACCCCGAACTCGCAGCAGAGCGTGCCCGCCAACTGTACCGGGAAAAAGGCTACTCCGAAGACTGGATTGAAATGCGGATGAAAAGCATTGAACTCCGCTCCCAATTGACAGAGGAATGGAAAAACCGGGGCGTGGAAGAAGGCATCGAGTATTCGATTTTGACGGCAGAAATTGCAAAGGCAACTTTTGGAATGACCCCGAAAGAATACCAGCAACACAAAGGTTTGAAAAGGGAAAACCTGCGTGACCACATGACCAAACCTCGAACTGATTTTCACCATGTTGGGCGAAGAAGGCACTCGTACAGAAGCCATCAGAAGGGATGCGAAAGGATTTACGGAAAATGAAGTAGCTGCGAAAAAGGGTGGAACAGGGGCAGGCAAGGCGCTCGATGCCTATGAAAAAGAAACCGGTGGGCGGGTAGTATCCGACCAAAACTATTTGAAACAAATCGAGGAAGCGAAACAAAAAAACAGGCTCAACAAAGCCGATGGATAACCAGGCAACGACATGAATTTCGGAACAAGACTATATGCTGAATTAAGAGGTGACCGGGTCATCTGGATGATACTTGCCTTGTTGTCGCTATTCTCAATAATGGCGGTGTACAGTAGCACAGGTACTATTGCCTACAAGGTGAACGGTGGCGACACCACGGCCTATCTTATTTGGCACGCCGGAGTATTGTGTTTCGGCCTGTTTCTGGCCTATTTGGCCTACCTCACCCCCTACATGCGGTTTATGAAAATGGCGCCCTGGCTTTGGCTGATAGCTTTTTTCCTGCTGATTTTCACCCTGGGTTTTGGCAAAGAAATAAACCACGCCCGGCGGTGGATTGAGATACCGTTTATCCACAAAACTTTTCAGACTTCTGATTTCGCCAAACTGGCGCTCATTCTTTTGGTTGCCAGGGAGATAACCCGGCATAAGGATTACATCAAGGATTTCAACAAAGCCTTCATGCCCATCATTCTGCCCATCGTTCTCATTTGCGGACTGATAGCGCCCATGGACTTGTCCACTGCCCTCGTGCTGTTCACCACTTGTTTTACGATGATGTTCATAGGCCGGGTGGATGTGAAATATTTAGTGCTACTCGTACTATTATGGATTGTGATGTTCGCCGGGCTGCTGGTACTCCATGATTTGGCCCCCAATCTCGTGCGTTCCGAAACCTGGGCAAACAGGATTTCGGAATTCATGGCTGACCGCCAGGACGGCAGCTTTCAGAATCAGCAGGCCAAAATCGCCATCGCCAACGGCGAGTGGTTTGGCAAAGGGCCGGGCAACAGCATTCAGCGGAATTATTTACCCACACCTTACGCTGACTTTATCTACGCTGTAATTTGCGAAGAATGGGGTCTCATCGGCGGCTTTGTGATTCTCAGTCTATACGTGCTGCTTTTTTTCAGAGCCACCCGGCTGGTGACCATTAGCGAAAAATCGTTTGGTGCGATGGTGGCCATAGGTCTCAGCTTCAACATCGTTTTGCAGGCCTTGGCAAATATGGCGGTTTCAGTGCATCTTGTGCCTGTGGGAGGCCTTACGCTACCGATGGTGAGTTGGGGAGGCACCTCGGTGCTTTTCACCTGCATTTTCTTCGGAATCATACTCAGCGTGAGCAAGTACATAGAGGCAGCGGCGGAGAAGGCCGCCCTCGCTAATGTGCAGAACCCGCCAGGGAAAAGCCCTGGTAACGAATTTGCCGGCGGCGGAAGTCCCGGTTGACACAAAACCAGAAAGCGATATGCCGGCAAAAATTATCATTTCAGGAGGTGGCACCGGGGGGCATGTTTTCCCGGCCATAGCCATCGCCAACGCGATAAAAAAAATAGCCCCGGACGCTGCCATACTGTTTATCGGCGCAAAGGGCAAGTTGGAAATGGAAAAAGTTCCACAGGCCGGGTACCCCATCGAAGGACTTCCGGTGAGCGGCTTCCAGCGAAAATTGACATTTCGGAACCTTCTGTTTCCCTTCCGGCTGCTCATCAGTTGGTGGAAGGCCCGCCGGATAGTCGCTCGTTTCCATCCGGATGTGGCCGTTGGCGTAGGTGGGTATGCCAGTGGCCCGACACTTAGCGTGGCAGCCGGTTTGGGTATTCCAACGGTGTTGCAGGAACAAAATTCTTTTCCCGGCGTGACCAATAAATTATTGGCAAAAAGGGCAAAGAAAATCTGTGTGGCCTACGACGGCATGGAGCGCTTTTTCCCAAAGGGGAAAATCGTGCTCACCGGTAACCCTGTGCGGAGCGATTTTTTTAAGAACCTCGAGGGAAAAAGAGCGGAAGCCTTAGCGTATTTCGGGTTTGATAGTGGCCGGAAAACCATCTTCGTTTTTGGCGGCAGCCTCGGCGCACGCACCCTAAACGAAGCCATGGCAGCCGGCCGGGCATTGCTCGAAGAGCACAAAGATGTGCAGTTACTTTGGCAGGTAGGACGGATTTACGCCAGCACTTATCAGGCTTGCGAGACCGCACGGTTGCCCAACGTGAAAACGCAGGTTTTCATAGACAGGATGGACCTCGCTTATGCGGCCGCTGACCTTATAATCGGCAGGGCCGGGGCACTCACCATTTCTGAACTTTGCCTCATCGGAAAGCCAGCGATTCTGGTGCCTTCGCCCAATGTGGCCGAGGACCACCAAACGAAAAATGCACTGGCATTGGTGGAAAAAGATGCTGCGCTGATGGTGAGAGATGCCAACGCAAAAGAGGAGTTGCTGTGGTCGGCTATGGAGGTATTGAAAAATGAAGAGTTGTGCCGGAGACTCGGTGGCAATATCAAAAGTTTGGCGAAGCCGGATGCAGATACTGAGATTGCGAAAGCCGTCCTCAATTTGATAAATCTAGCTTGAAAACAATCGCCTTGCGGCGAACGATAAATTCGGGAAATGAATCTCGACGAATTAAAAAAGCTTTACTTCCTCGGCATCGGAGGCATCGGAATGAGCGCCCTCGCCCGGTATTTCAACAGCCGCAGTTGTGAAATTCATGGCTACGATAAAACTGAAACAACCCTGACCAAAAAGTTGGTCGCAGAAGGGATGAAAATCCATTACGAAGAAAATCCGGCACTCCTGCCACCCGATATTGACTTAGTGGTCTGGACCCCTGCCGTCCCTCGTGACAATCTCGAATTGCAGTTTTTTAACCAAAGCGGCATTCCGGTGAAAAAGCGGGCAGAAGTGCTGGGCCTTATAAGCCGCAGCCATCGAACCATCGCCGTGGCGGGTACGCATGGGAAAACAACTACCTCGACGCTCGTGGCTCATTTGCTGCACACGGCAGGCATATCTTGCACGGCTTTTCTCGGAGGTATCTCCAAGAATTTCGGCTCCAACTTCGTGGAGGGCGGCAGCGACTGGGTAGTGGCCGAAGCCGATGAATACGACCGCAGCTTCCTCCAACTGGCGCCCAAAATCGCCGTGTTGATGAGCATGGACCCCGACCATCTGGACATCTATGGCGATGCGAAGCAAATTGAGGAAACTGGGTTTAAGGAATTCCTTCGCAGGGTAAAGCCCGGCGGAAAGATATTTTTGAAATCGGGATTGGAGCAATCCTTTGAAAACATGGCATTCGAAACTTTCGGCGTGGAGGCGGGGCAATACCGGGCGGAGAATCTTCGCGTGGAAAACGGCTGGTTTATTTTCGACCTCGTAGCTCCGGCATTTCATCTTAGAGCGCAGGCTATTCCTGTCGCTGCAAGGAGTACCGTGGAAAACCGGATACACGAAGAAGTCAGATGGAAAGGGTTACGCTTCACCATGCCCGGCCGCCACAATGTAGAAAATGCCTGCGCCGCCATTGCTGCCGCCATGCAGGCTGGTGCTGGCGAGGAGGCAGTGCGCAAGGGTCTGGCGAACTTTAAGGGTATAGTCCGGCGCTTTGAAATGGTTTATCGCGATGAGCAGCATGTTTTCATTGACGATTATGCACACCATCCCACGGAAATCCATTCGGCGGTGCAGGCTGCCCGCGAGCTGTTTCCGGGCCGGAAAATCACCGGCATATTTCAGCCGCACCTGTACTCCCGGACGAGGGATTTTCAAGACGGCTTCGCCCGGGAATTAGACAAATTGGATGAAATCATCCTCATGGACATTTACCCGGCGCGGGAACGGCCCATCCCCGGCATTTCCTCGGAGGTGATTTTTGAAAAAATGAAAAACCCGGACAAGGTGTTGGTGACGAAAGCAAACATGCTGGAAGTGCTGAAATCCAAAGACCTGGATGTGCTGATGACGATTGGGGCGGGGGATATTGACACGTTTGTGGAGCCAATAAAGAGGTGGTTGATGAAGCGGTGAAGGGCGATATTCCAAATGGAACAACGGGGTAAAAACCTTGATTTTGTAGCGTTGTCCATATCTGCATATCAGTAAAATTTAACCCAAAACTGTGAACGAACATGGCCGGCATCCTAAGATTCGATTACGAAGGACAAAAGATTTCCTTCGAGTTTGCCGACGGCAACAAGATGATCAATGCCACCGAAATGGCAAGACCTTTTGGAAAACAGATAAATGGTTTTCTTAGACAACTTGGCACGCAAGAGTACATAAGACTGTTGGAAGACCGATACGCGAATTCGCGTATCGGAACAAAACGTGAGGTTTTGAGGGTGGTCAAGGGTGGATTTTCAGAATTGCAAGGCACCTGGATGGACGAAAAGCTCGCCCTCAAATTTGCCGCATGGCTGTCGCCGGCTTTTGAATTATGGGTGTACGACAAAATACAAGAGTTGCTGACTACTGGCAAAACGGAACTTAAAGAAGTGCCTCCGACCGGCTTTTCAGCAACCCTCCGCCTGCTCGCCCAACAGTGGGAAGCGCAGGAAAAGATAAATTCCGAAGTGCGCAATGAGCTTGATGAGACTGCCAACCGGCTGGATGAGTTGGAAGCCAAAATCACCAGCACCGACGAGCACTATTTTACCATCGCAGGTTACTGCGCTCTGCACGGCACTCCGTGCCTGCTCCACCTCGCTTAAGAGTGGGGCAAAAAAGCGGTGGCATTGAGCGCTGCAAAGCAGATGGCCACCGGCTCGGCGCATGACGAGCGGTTTGGAAAAGTGAGGACGTACCATGAGGATGTTTTGAAGGAAGTGATAAAGTGAGGCAGTATCTGCCAATGGCAGACTCGCAGCAGCAGCGTTTATTTTTGAAATAATGCTGATTTTATACCCCCTTGTTTAGCCTTCCCCCGGCCCTCTCTTTTGGAGGGTGCCGGGGGGAGGCTAAAGCAGAAAAAAAATGAAAAATCCGGGCAAGGTTTTAGCCAGCAAAGCAAACGTGCTCGAAGTGCTCAAAACCAAGCAGATAGATGTGCTGATGACACTTGGTGCGGGGGATATAGATACGTTCGTTACACCCATAAAAAACTGGCTCAGCCAATAACCCAATAACCAATCACTAATAACCAATTTACTAATAACTAATTACCAATAAATGGCCGGAAACTATCAAACGGAATCAATGCTTCGACGCATCGCCTGGATAGGCGGGGCCATGGTGATTCTTATGATCATCACCGCCGCCATCTCCCGCAAAAAGGCAATGCCGGTGGCGGCCACAGTAGTGAAAGTGAAGCCATTGGAAGGGGGAACGCTTTTAATTGATAGTGCCGACGTCATAAAAATTATTAACCGAAGCCTTGGGGATGCACTGGATGATCAGCTTGCCGGAGACGTGGATGCTGACCGGGTTGAGCGGTTTCTCGAAGAAGACCCTTTTGTGAAGAATGCTGAGGTGGCGCTGACTGCCAACAGCCGGGTAATAATTGAAGTGGAGCAGCGCGAACCCATCCTTCGGGTGAGAGACAAACAGGGAAGCCAGTATTACCTTGACAAAACAGGAACCCGGGTGCCGTTGTCGAAACACTTTGCCGCCCGCACCTTGGTGGCAACGGGCAACATTCAGCCCCACACCCCAGAGTTCTTGAAAAAGAAAAAGAACGAGATGAAGGACCTGTTCGAGCTTACCCAATTCATCCTTGACGATGATTTGTGGAGGGCATTGATTGAACAGATTTACGTCAACAACCACAAGGAATTCGTGCTGGTGCCCAAAGTCGGTGACCAGGCTATATTGCTCGGCAAGTTGGAAAATATTGAAGATAAATTTCGCCGCCTCCGCGTATTTTATGAAAAAGCGGCGAGCTACGAGGGGTGGCAAAAATACAAGACCATCGACCTGCGATACCGAAGGCAGGTGGTCTGCGGGAGAAAATGAGAACGGAGAGAAAGTGAGCAGGGATAGAAATGTGGACACCTGGCCGGCAGAAAAGAAAATGGCTAACTACAAATAAATCATGATTATGAATTTTCCAGACAATCTTAACCAAAAATTGGTGGTCGCATTAGACATTGGGACGACCAAGGTGTGTGCTTTGGCAGGTTATAAAAACGAACACGACAGGCTCGAAATTATCGGCGTTGGCAAGGTGGACAGCGAGGGCGTCATGCGTGGGGTGGTGTCTAACATCGAAAAAACCGTACGGGCAATTTCGCAAGCCATCGCCATTGCGCAGCGTGCATCGGGGCAGGAATTTAAAGTAGCTCATGTGGGTATTGCCGGGCAGCATATCAAGAGCCTGCAACACCGCGGCATGCTCACCCGTGACAATCTGCACACGGAAATTTGTCAAGGGGATATTGACCGGCTCATCAATGATATGTTCAAGCTGGTACTGCCACCCGGCGACAAAATCATCCACGTGATTCCGCAGGAATACACCGTGGACGACGAACAGGGCATCGTGGATCCCATCGGTATGTCTGGCGTCCGGCTGGAAGCCAATTTCCACATCATTACCGGCCAGATTACCGCCACTCAAAACATCGTGAAATGCGCACAGCGTGCAGGTTTGAAGGTGGCCAACCTAACGCTGGAACCCATCGCAAGTGCCACGGCGGTATTGGGCGATGAAGAAAGAGAGGCGGGGGTGGCCTTGGTGGACATCGGCGGCGGCACCACCGACCTCACCATTTTTAAGGACGGCATCATCCGCCACACTGCGGTGATTCCTTTTGGCGGGAATGTCATCACCAAAGACATCAAAGAGGGCTGCAACGTCATGCAACAACAGGCCGAAAAACTGAAAGTGAAATTCGGCTCGGCGTTGGCAGATGAGGTGTACGACAACCGCATCATCACCATTCCAGGCCTCAAAGGCCGTCAACCAAAGGAGATCTCGGAGAAAAACCTGGCCCGCATTATACAGGCCCGGATGGAGGAAATCCTCGACTATGTCGTTTGGGAAATTCGCCGCAGCAGCTATGAAAACAAACTCATTGGCGGAGTAGTCCTCACCGGTGGCGGTGCGCTGCTAAACCATATTGATAAACTGACCGAGTTTCACACGGGCTTGAGCACCCGCATTGGCGTGCCCATCGAGCATCTGGCACATGGCTATAGCGAGCATCTTAGCAGCCCGGTTTTTGCCACCGGCATCGGCCTGTTGCTCAAAGGCATTCAGGAGGTGGAAGAAGGCAAAGTTTCATCACAAGAAGCTCCTCAGGAAGATGTGTTGGAAGAAGAAAATGAGGATGGCGATGGCTCCATGACTTGGTACGACAAGATATTTGATAAAACCAAAGAATGGTTTCAGGCAGAGCCTGACACTGAATTCTGATA